>DATFDU010000093.1:0-7615 GCA_035251915.1 Dongiaceae bacterium
TTCAACTGACCCGGCTTTCGCAAATCGCAGTCCCTGTGCTTTAGTGCTGCCGCGCGACCAAAACGTCAGGGGACGGCATGGCGTATTTCCTCGGCATCGACGGCGGAACGGAGAGCATCCGCGCGATCCTGTTCGATTCCGAGGGCCGGTCCCGGGGCTCGCACGCCAGCGCCTATCAGACGCAGTTCCCGAAGCCGAGCTGGGCCGAGCAAGATCCGCTGGACTGGTGGCGCTGCCTGGGCGAGGCGGTGCGCGGCGCCGTCGCGGCAGCCGGCGCGTCCGCCGATCAGGTCATCGCGCTGTGCGTGGACACGACCTGCTGCTCGGTGGTCGCGGTGGATGCGGATGGTGCGCCGCTGCGCCCTGCCATGATCTGGATGGACGTGCGCTCCGCCGCCGAGGCCGACGATGTCGCGGCCAGCGGCGATCCCGCGTTGCGCGTCAGCAGCGACGGACGCGGGCCGGTCTCCGCCGAGTGGATGATCCCGAAATCGCTCTGGATGAAGCGCAACCAGCCGGATCTGTTCCAGCGCGCGGCCCGCGTGTGCGAATACCAGGACTACATCAACTTCCGCCTCACCGGCCGCTGGGTCGCCTCGCTCAACAACATGTCTGTGCGCTGGCACTACCAGAGCCGCCACGGCGGCCTGCCGACGTCGCTGCTGGCCAGACTCGGCCTCGCCGAGCTCGAGCAGAAATGGCCGCCGACCATCGTGCGGCCCGGCGACGTCATCGACTCCCTCAGCAGGCCGGCGGCGGCGCATCTCGGTCTCAGGCCCGGCATTCCCGTGGTGCAAGGCGGCGCCGATGCCTTCATCGGCGTGATCGGCCTCGGCGTCACCGAACCGGGCGAGATGGCGTTGATCACCGGCTCCTCGCATCTGCATCTCGGAATCGCCGCCAAGGAGGTGCACGGTCCCGGCATCTGGGGCACCTACATGGATGCGGTCTATCCGAACAAGCCGATGATCGAAGGCGGCCAGACGTCCACAGGCTCCGTCATCGCGTGGTTCAAGCGCCACTTCGCGCCCAACATCACCTTCGACGTCCTCAACGAGGAAGCGGCGAAGATCGAGCCAGGAAGCGAAGGGCTGCTGGTGCTGGACCACTTCCAGGGCAACCGCACGCCTTACACCGACGCCTTGTCGCGCGGCGCGATCACCGGCCTGACGCTGAAGCACACGCCAGCGCACGTCTATCGCGCGGTGATCGAGGGCATCTGCCTCGGCACCAAGCTGATCGTGGAGAATTTCGGCGACGCCTTCACGCCCAGGCGCATCGTCGTGGCGGGCGGCGCCACGCACTCGCCGCTGTGGCTGCAGATCCACGCCGACACCATCGGCGCACCCCTGGAGCTGACCGAGGTGCCGGACGCGCCGGCACTCGGCTGCGCGATCCTGGCGGCGCATGGCGCCGAACGCTTCGGCAGCATCGAGGAAGGCGCCAAGGCGATGGTGCGCACGATGCGCACCATCGAACCGAACGCTGCCAACGCCAGGCGCTATGACGCGTTCTATCCGCAGTATCGCGAGCTTTACGCCGCGCTGAAGAAGGTCCGCGAAACAAGATGAGTTCTGACAACAAGCTGCTCCACGCGCTTTATCGCGACATGCGTCGCATCCGCTCGCTGGAGGAGCGGGTCAGCGAGCTGTTCGTGCGCTCGGAAAGCGCCGGCTCGATGCTGCATCTTTCGATCGGCGAGGAAGGCGTCGCCGGCATCGTGCGCGCCATGGACACCCAGGACAGCTTCACCACCCACCATCGCGGCCACGGCATCTTCGTCGCGCGCGGCGCCGAGCCGGCGCGCATGCTGGCGGAGATCGGGGGCAAGGCCGACGGCTATTGCCACGGCAAGGGCGGATCGATGCACATCGCCGACATGGGCCTCGGCCACCTCGGCGCCAATGCCATCGTCGGCGGCGGCATCGCGCACGCGGTCGGCGCCGCCCTCGCCTACAAGCGCAAGAAGCAGCCGCGGGTCTCGGTCGCTTTCTTCGGCGATGGCGCGATGCAGCAAGGCATTCTCTACGAGAGCATGAACCTCGCCGCCCTATGGTCCCTCCCCGTCCTGTTCGTGTGCATCAACAATCAGTATGGCATGGGCACGCGCATCGATCGCGCGACGGCAAACATCGCATTCGACGAGCGCGCCCGCGCCTTCGGCCTCGACGGCGCGATCGTCGACGGCACCGATGTCGAGCTGGTGCACGAGACGGCCGAGCGCATGATCGGCAACGCGCGCCGGGGCAGGCCGGGGTTCCTCTCCATCACCTGCTATCGCTTCTACGGCCACGCGCGCATGGACAAGAGCCCCTATCGCGATGCCGAGGAGGAAGCCGCCGGCCGCGCCCGCGATCCGCTGGACAAGGCCCGCGCGCGCCTGATCGAGCGCGGCGCCAGGACGGCGGCGCTGGATGCGCTGGACGCCGAGATCGCGGCGGAGATGGATGCGGCGCTGGAAGCCGCGGTCAAGTCAGAGCTGCCGCCGGTCGACACCATGTTCGAGGACGTATTCGCGCCGGATCAGCCGAAGCCGACGCCTTTGCGCGCACGGCTCAACGCCATGCTGTCGGAGGCGACCCGATGAGCGAGACCACCTATCGCGAGGCGCTGCGCCAGGCCCTGATCGACGCGATGAACGAGGACCCGGACATCGTCGTGCTGGGCGAAGAGGTTGGACTCTATGGCGGCGCCTATGGCGTGACCAAGGGCCTGATCGACCAGTTCGGACCGGAGCGCATCCTGGATACGCCGATCTCCGAGGCCGCCATCGTGGGCGCGGCGGTCGGCGCGGCGATGAGCGGCCTGCGCCCGGTCGCGGAACTGATGTATGTCGATTTCGTCGGCATCGTGATGGATCAGCTTGCCAACCAGGCCGCAAAGATCCGCTACATGTTCGGCGGCCAGATCGGCGTGCCGATGGTGCTGCGCAGCCAGGGCGGCACCGGCCGCTCGGCCGCCGCGCAACATTCGCAGTCGCTGGAAGCGTGGATGGCGCACATCCCCGGCCTGCGCCTCGCCATGCCGGCGACGGTCAACGATGCCTATCACCTGCTGCGCCACGCGCTGACGCTGCCTGACCCCGTGGTGTTCATCGAGCACAAGGGGCTCTACGTGCAAAAAGGCACCATGGATCCGGCCAAGCCCGATGCGCCCTGGGGCAAGGCGGTGGTGCGGCGCAGCGGCACCGACCTCACCATCGTCAGCTATTCGAAGATGGTGCTGGAATCGCTTGCCGCCGCGGAGCAGCTCGCGGCGCTGGGCGTCTCGGCGGAAGTCATCGACCTGCGCACCCTCAATCCGCTGGACGACGAGACCATCGCCGCCTCGGTGCGCCGCACCCATCGCGCCATGGTGGTGACCGAGGCGCATCTCACGGGAGGCTTCTCCGCCGAGCTGTCGGCGCGAATCCAGGAATCCTGCTTCGATCATCTGGAAGAGCCGGTCGCGCGTGTGGCAGGCGAGGACATCCCGATCCCGGTCTCGCCGCCTTTGGAACGCGGCGCAATTCCCAACGCGCAGCTCATCGCCGAGACCGGCTTGTGGCTGACGCGGCGAACGGCGCCGGCGTGGGCTGCCCAATAATGGCCGAGATCGACCTGCCGCTGCCGCGTCTCGGCGAGACGATGGAGGAAGGCCGCATCGTCACCTGGCTCAAGCAGCCGGGCGATCGGTTCAGGCGCGGCGAGATCCTGCTCGAGGTCGAGACTGACAAGACCGTGGTCGAAGTGCCCGCGCTACAGGACGGCGTGATGATCCGTCATCTTGCCACTCCAGACAATATGATCCCGGTCGACACGCCGATCGCGCGCATCGAGGTCGCTGGCGCGGTGGAGGCACCAGCCGCACAGAAGCCGGCGACAGCGGCGGCGCCCGCCATGCCGAGACCGAGGCTGCAAGCTGCGCAATCGCCCGGCAGCGGCGGCTTGCGCGCCAGTCCGCGCGCGCGCCGGCTCGCGCGTGACCGCGGCATCGACCTCGCCGCGCTCGCCGGCAGCGGACGCAATGGCCGCATCAGCGGCGACGATGTCCTGGCCGCCGGCATCCCGAAGGGCGCCGCACCACAGGGCGCGATCCAGGTCGCGACCATCGCCGGCACGATCCAGGTGCGCGAATGGCCGGCGGTCGGGCAGCGGCTCGGCGACGCGTTCCTGATCCACGGGCTGTTCGCCGACGCAGACTCCTACACCCTGCTCGCTCGTCGTCTCGCCAAGGGCGGCTTGCGTGTGCTGGCCATCGACCTCCCTGGCCATGGCGGCAGCGACGCAATCGGCACGACGCTCGACCAGCTGGTGGATACCACTGCGACAGTCCTGCGTGCGCTCGCGGTCGGACCCGTGCGGCTGGCTGGCCACTCCCTCGGCGCCATGATCGCCGCGAAGGTTGCTGCGGAGGGCGACGTCGCGCTCGACCACCTGCTGCTCCTGGCGCCGGCCGGGCTGGGCAAGGAGATCGATGCCGGATTCATCACCGGCATGATCGCCGCCGATGGCATTGCCGATCTGGAGCGCGAGCTGGCCAAGCTCGATGGCGGCACGCTGTCGCCGGCGTATCTGCAGGAGCTGCTGGCGCGCATCCGGTCGCGCCGTCCCATGCTGCGCGCGCTCGCTGACTCGATCAACGATGGCGGCGCGCAACGCCATTCCATCGTGGCCGATCTCGAGCGTGTGAAAGCGCCGGTGACTGCAATCTTCGGTCTCAAGGACCGGACCATTCCGTGGCAGCACGCGGCGCAGCTCCCGGCACACGCCGCGGTGCATTTCGTGAAGAATGCGGGCCACATGCCCCATTGGACGGCGCCGAACCTCGCGGCGGACCTGTTGCTCCGCCGGAGCTAGCGGAACCTTTACAGCCCTTCAACTCTTTACCAAGAGCGAAATGACTGCCGCCGGGCAGCCATGCGTCCATTCCTGTGGAGAGTCGGGATGAACATCTTCTACATCATTGGCGTCGTGGTGGTCGTGGCCATTATCCTTGGCTATCTGGGACTCGCCTGACGCTTCTCTCGCTTCTTCCGCTGTCATTGCCGACGGCACGGCAGTGACAGCGGAAGCCGCCTCTACCCCGCAGTCCGCAAGAAGATCTCCCGATCCACCGCGAAGTTCGCGAGCAGCGGCAGGCTGGCCCCGCCGATGGCGCGGGCGTCGCTGCCGATCGTGCCTTCGACGATGGCGAAGGGCGACAGGCCCTGCTGATCGAGCAGCGCGACCTGCTTGCCGGTCTCCTGCACCAGGCGCGCGCGCACATCGGGCGGGCAGGCGGCGTCGATGATGGCTGCTTCGAAATCCACCACCGAGACGCTGGCGACGATCGCCTGCGCGAGATGGCTGGCGGAATCCTTGATCCACAGATCGAGCGGCTGGCCGATCTCGCCCCAGTCCTCCGGCACCGTCCACAGCATGGATGGATCGCGCCCCTGGTTGCTGATGAGCTGCTCCAGCCTATAGAGCGAGGCCGATCGGATCAGCTGGAACACGCCGAGCGGGCCTTCGCCGCTGACCGGCATCGAGCCCAAGGCGCCGGCATTGCCGGTTCGGCCCTGATAGAGCATGCCGTTCAGGACGATGCCGCCGCCGATGAAGGAGCCGATGAAGAAGTAGACGAAGTCCCGGTAGCGGCTGCCAATGCCGAAGGAGAGCTCCGCCGCGCAAGCGGCGGTTGCGTCGTTGCACAGCTGCACCGGCCAGCTCGACAGCTTCGCTACCTCGCCCACCAGGTCGAACGCGCGCCAGATCTGCAGCACGTCGCGCGGCGCGCCGATCTCCTTTTCCCAGTTCCAGAGTTCGAACGGCGTCGCGATGCCGAGGCCGGAGATGCGTGCGCGCTGCGCCGGCTTCAGGTCGCGCTGCAACTCTTCGATTCCCTCGCGCACGAACGCAAGCGTCGCATGCGGCTCCGGATATCGGTAGGTGCGATGGCGGCTTGCGCGCATCTTGCCCGTCAGGTCGATCAGCACGAGGTCCGCGCTGCGCCGCCCGACCTTGAGCCCGATCGAATAGGCGCCGTCGGGATTGAGGCTGAGCGGCACCGGCGGCTGGCCGATGCGCCCGCGCTGCGGCCGCTGGCGCAACAGCAAGCCGTCCGCCTCCAGCTGCTTCACGATGACCGATGCCGTCTGCGCGCTGAGCCCGGAAATGCGCGCGATCTCCGCCTTCGGCAGGCTGCCGTAGCGCCGGATCAGCGAGAGCACCAAGCGCTCGTTGTAGAGCCGCACACCCGACTGGCTGCCGCCGCGCGCCAGGTCGCCCGGATGGGCGGGTGCCAGATGCGTCAGCGGTTCGGGATCGCCTTTGGCCATCGATTTGCAGTTGTTTTGCCCTAGGCCGGAGCGGGCCTTACGCCTTGAAAGATTGCTACTTTCAGGCCTCAGGTCAATAACTAAATCCGCATGATTTAATTATTGACTCCACGTGAAACATTGTCTGGAATGAGCGCGGCGGCCGGAGGATTTCGACGGGATGCGCGTCCTTTCGAAAAATCCGTCCGGCTGCGATGGCATCCCCAATCAATGCTTGCCCCCGAACCCGGGAAACATGGGAGGACTGCAGTGACGAATTCATTCCGCCGCGTGAGAAATTTCGCCCTGGGCACTGCCCTCGGCACCGCTTGCCTCGCCCTCGTCGGCACGGCCCCTGCCCTCGCCGAGGACATCATCGTCGGCCTCATCACCAAGACCGAGATCAATCCGTTCTTCGTGAAGATGAAGGAAGGCGCGCAGGCCAAGGCCAAGGAGCTGGGCGTCGAGCTGCGCTCCTATGCCGGCAAGGTCGACGGCGACAACGAATCCCAGGTCGCCGCGATCGAAAGCCTGATCGCCGCCGGCGCCAAGGGCATCCTGATCACGCCAAGCGACACCAAGGCGATCGTGCCGACGGTCGAGAAGGCGCGCGAGGCCGGCATCATGGTGATCGCGCTCGACACGCCGCTCGAGCCCATCACCGCCGCCGATGCGACGCTCGCCACCGACAACTTCAAGGCCGGCGAGCTGATCGGCCAGTGGGCCGCTGCCACGCTCGGCGACGGCGCCAAGGATGCGCGCATCGGCTTTCTCGACCTGACGCCGATGGAGCCGACGGTCGACTACCTGCGCGACCAGGGCTTCATGAAGGGCTTCGGCATCGACATCAAGGATCCGACCGACATCGGCGACGAAGACGATCCGCGCATCTCCGGCCACGACGTCACCTCGGGCAACGAGGAAGGCGGCCGCAAGGCGATGGAGAACTTGCTGCAGAAGGATCCGACCATCAACGTCGTCTACACCATCAATGAGCCGGCCGCCGCCGGCGCGTACGAGGCGCTGAAGGCGGTAGGCCGCGAGAAGGACGTGCTGATCGTCTCGGTCGATGGCGGCTGCCCGGGCGTCAAGAACGTGGAAGCGGGCGTGATCGGCGCCACCTCGCAGCAATACCCGCTGCTGATGGCCTCGATGGGCGTGCAGGCCGTGGTCGACTATGTGAAGTCCGGCAAGAAGCCGGAGAACACGCCCGGCCTCGACTTCTTCAACACCGGCGTCGAGCTCATCACCGCCAAGCCGGTCGACGGCGTCCCCTCGCTCAGCGTCGAGGAAGGCCTTGCGAAGTGCTGGGGTTGAGTCCAGGCTTTCGAATAGCTG
>DATFDU010000094.1:0-2522 GCA_035251915.1 Dongiaceae bacterium
CCATTCGCGCGCCAGAGTCATCGGCTGGTCCTTGGGGACGATCCGGTTGATCATGCCGTAATGCAGCGCCTCCTCCGCCTTCATGCGGCGGCCGAGCAGCAGCAGCTCCATGGCGATGTTGTGCGGCAGGCGCCGCGGCACGCGCTGGATGCCGCCGGAATCCGGCACGATGCCGATCGGCAGCTCCGGCAGCGCGAACTCGACATGCTCGGCGCAGATGATGAGGTCGCAGGCGATCGCCAGCTCGAACCCGCCGCCAAGCGCCAGGCCGTTGACCGCGGCGATCACCGGCTTGTTGAGATCCCACAGCTCGGTCAGGCCGGCAAAGCCGCCCGGGCCGTAGTCGGTGGTTTCCCACCACTTGCCGACCTCCTCGTTCTGGTGGGCGGCCTTGAGGTCCCAGCCGGCCGAGAAGATCCGGTCGCCGGCGGCGGTCACAATGCCGACCCGGAGGTTGGGATCGTCCTGCAATTCCTGGAACGCGGCGCCAAGGGCCCGGCTGGTCGCCAGGTCGATCGCGTTAACCTTTGGCCGGTCCAGCGTTACCTCCATGACATGGCCGCGTTTTTCGACCCTGACCGCGTTGTTCATGGCTGTTGCTCCCTGCTGTGCATAGCTGGCCCCGGCTCTACCAGGACGCGACGGAGTTTGTTGACGGATTTCGACACTTCCTCTAAGTCCCAGCGACGCTGCGCCGAGTTGACTGCCATTCGAAGACAACGACCGTAACGACCGCTTTGCTGCGGCCAAAGTCGGGGCTGATCGTGCGCGACACTGACCGAATGCTCATCGCCTGCCAAACCGGGGATACAGAAGCGTTTTCCGGGCTTTACCGGCTGACCTCCCCGCAACTATTCGGCTTGGCGCTGCGTATCCTAAGACGAAGAGACTGGGCCGAAGAGGCGGTGCAGGAGTGCTTTGTCACAATCTGGCGCCGCGCCAAGGACTACAGGCCGGATCTTGGGCCGGCGCTGCCTTGGATCACTGTGATCCTGCGCAACAAGTGCCTCGACCGGCTCCGGCGCGAGAAGCCGTTGCAGCCGCTCGACGAGTCGGCGGCGGCCGAACGGCCGGACGAAGGGCCATCGCCCCTGGAAGGGACGCTGGCGGCGGACGATGCGCGGCGCCTGAAAGGCTGCGTGGACCAACTGGAGGACGACCAGCGGAAATCGATCCTGCTGGCCTACTACGAGGGACTGACACATGAGCAACTGGCCGCCCGTCTGGCGGCGCCGCTCGGGACGGTCAAGAGCTGGATCCGCAGGGGTCTGCAGCGCCTGAAGAGGTGCCTGGAGCCATGAGCATAGACACCGACGACCTGAACGACCTGGCCGGCGAATACGTCCTCGGCACCCTCGCGGGCGCGGACCGCATCGCGTTCGAAGGCCGCCTGCAGCGCGACACCGCCGCGATGCGCGCGGTTGCCTTGTGGGCGCAGCACCTGCAGCCGCTCGCGGACGCGGTCACTCCCACGATTCCCGCGCCGCAGCTGTGGCAGCGCATCGAGCGCGAGCTCGGACTGCCCACGCGCACGAAGTCGCGCGCGCCGATGTGGATCGCCGCGGCGGTCGCGGCGGCCATTGTCGCGGTCGCGTTCCTGTTCCCCGATCTCTACATGAAGCCCGACGTGAACGCGGTCGCGCAGCTCGCCCCGCCGACAGGCGGCGAGCCGGCCTTCGTGGTGTCGGTGCTAGACGATCAGGAAAAGCTGCTGATCCGGGCCGCCAATGTCGCGCCACAGCCAAACAACTCGTACGAACTGTGGGTCGTTCCGCAAACCGGCGCGCCCGTCTCGCTCGGCGTGATCGAGCAGGCCGGCGAGACCGAACGCGATGTCGCGGAGAATCTGCGGCCGCTGCTGGCCGTCGGTGGGACACTCGCAGTCAGCCTCGAGCCGGTCGGCGGCTCGCCCACCGGTGCGCCCACGACCGTGATGTTCGTCGGCTCGCTGACACCGCCCAGCGAGTAGCAGCACATACAGCCAGACTTACGGATTCATCACGACGACGATCGGCCTCCCCGCTAGATTGCGGTAAAGCAGTCTAGCGAGGAGCCGTCCATGATTCGCCACACCGTTGCCTTCACCTTGAAGCATCCGCTGGGATCGGTTGCCGAGAAGAAGTTTCTCGAAGACGCCCTGGTGCTGACAGAAATACCCACGGTGCAGCGCTTCGAGCGGTTGAAGCAGGTCAGCGCCAAGAACGGCTTCGCGTTCGGCTTCTCGATGGAGTTCGCGGATCAAGTGGCCTACGACACCTATAACGACCATCCGATCCATGTCGCGTTCGTCCGCGACCGCTGGAAGGCCGAAGTCTCCGACTTCATGGAAATCGACTACGTCAAGATCTGATCGCCGCGCGGCTATCTCTCACGAACCCGTGAGTGTCTAATCCACGCGCGATACCGGCCCGTAACTCTCACGCGAGGCAACGTCGTCAAGACGGCCTTTGAAAAAGTGGGAGAAGTCGTAATGCTGATTCAGTCGAAGCGCCTGGAGACGGGCATCATCACCGATCGTCGCG
>DATFDU010000095.1:0-2213 GCA_035251915.1 Dongiaceae bacterium
GCCCAGGTCGTGCATGTCGCCGCCGCTGACCGCGATCAGCCAGTCGGCCATGATCTTGAGCAATCCGGCATGCTCCACGCCGGCCACCACGATGAACAGGCCGACGAAGAAGAAGATGGTGATCCACTCGACCTCGTTGAAACTCTCGATCAGGTGATGATGCTGGTCTTCGGTCGACCGGCCGACATTGACCAGCAGCAGCAGGATCGCCGCGCCGAACAACGCGATGGTGCCGGCCTCGAGGCCCAGGAAGCGCGCCATCACGAATCCGAGGATCACCAGCCCGATCACGAACAGGGATTTCTGCATCAATGGCCGGTCGGTGATGGCGTCGCTGTGATCGAGCGCCATGACCCGCGCCTTGGCATCGGCGGTGGCCGTCATCGACCGCCCCCAGATCAGGTGGATGGCAAGGCAGTTCACCAGCAGGATCACGATCACGACCGGCGCCAGGGCATAGACGAAGTCCATGAACGCCAGGTTGGCGGCCGACCCGATGATGATGTTGGGCGGATCGCCGATCAGCGTCGCGGTGCCGCCGATGTTGCTGGCGAAGATCTCGGCGAACAGGAACGGATAAGCCTTCACTTTGAGCTCGCGGCAGATCACCAGGGTGACCGGCGCGATCAGCAGCACCGTGGTCACGTTGTCGAGCAGCGCTGACAGCACGGCGGTGACGATGCCGAGCATGGCCAGGATGCCCGCGGGGCTGGCCCGCGCCGCCTTGGCGGAGACGATGGCGACGTACTGGAAAATGCCCGATCGGCGCGCGATCGCCACGATCAGCATCATGCCGGTCAGCAGCGCCAGGGTGTTGAAGTCGATGCCCTCGACCGCCTGCTCCTGGTTCAGGAGGCCGAGCGAGATCATGAGCCCGGCGCCCACCAGCGCCACGATGGCGCGGTTGAGCTTCTCGGTCATGATGGTGGCGTAGGTGACGATCAGCAGCGCCGTGGAGACCCACAGCGGATCGAGGCCGAACAGGACGTGTCCGGTCGCGGCTTCTTCCATTGACGGCATCTCCCCCTGGCGGACGCGGCGCCCACCTTTGGGCCCCCGGCCTTAGTGCTGGAAAAAGCCTATCAGCGCAAGGGTGTAGGTCACGGGAGCGAGGCTGGAAAGGAACTGCCGGGTGGCCGCTTCCCAGGAAAAGTCCTGGGCATAGCGCCGGCAAGCGGCGCGCGACAGGGTGAGGGCACGTTCGACGGCCTTGGCGAGGTCCCAGTCCAGGGCGCCCACCTCCCCCTCGCGCACCACGTCCTTGGGACCGGCGACGGGAAAGGCGGCGACCGGGAGGCCGCAAGCCAGGGCCTCCAGCATCACCAGGCCGAAGGTGTCAGTGAGGCTGGGGAACACGAACACGTCGGCGGCGGCGACGTGGCGCGCCAGGTCCGTGCCGAACTTGACGCCAAGGAAGTGGGCGCCCGGATAGCGCGCCTGCAAGGCCGCGCGCTGCGGGCCGTCGCCGATCACCACCTTGGAGCCGGGCAGGGTCAGCGCCAGGAACGCGCCGATGTTCTTCTCCACCGCCACGCGCCCGACATACAGGTGGATCGGGCGCGGCAGATCGAGGCTTTCCTGCTCGTCGGGCCGGAACAGCTCCAGATCGACCCCGCAGGTCCAGCGGCTGAGATTGGCGAATCCGCGTTCGATCAGCTCGCGCTCGATCGACTGCGTCGCGACCATCACGCGGGTCGCCGGTGCATGAAAGCGCCGCATGACGCCGTAAGTCCAGGCCAGCGGAACGGCGAAGCGGGCCGCGACATATTCCGGAAATTTGGTGTGATAGGCGGTGGTGAAGGGCAGGCGGCGCTTGAGGCACCAGCCGCGGGCGGCGCGGCCGAGCGGCCCTTCGGTTGCGATATGGATGGCATCGGGCTTCAGCATGTCGAGCTGCCGGCTCAAGCTCCGCCGCGGCAGCAGCGCAAGGCGAATCTCCGGATAGGTCGGGCAGGGGATCGTGACAAACCGGTCGGGTGAAATCACATCGACCTGGTGGCCCAGCCGCTCCAGCTCTGCCTTCGTGCGCTGCAAGGTGCGCACCACGCCGTTGACTTGCGGCGTCCAGGCGTCGGTGACAAGGGCGAGTTGCAAGGGCCCTCTCAGCGCGTGGCGGCCAAGCCGAGGTCGGGCGTCAGCATGGAGAATTGCCGCTTGGCCGCCCACTCGATGATCTCGAGCCTGCCGTCGCGATGCTCGACCAGGGCGGTGCA
>DATFDU010000096.1:0-4640 GCA_035251915.1 Dongiaceae bacterium
CAATCACGTGAAGAAGATCATCTTCCATCCGAAGATGCTGCCGTCGATCGTGATCGACGATCCGGAGCTGACCGTCGGCCTGCCGGCGCACATCACCGCCGCCACCGGCATGGACGCGCTGTCGCACTGCCTCGAAGCCTATTGTTCGCCCGGCTTCCACCCGCTGGCTGACGGCATCGCGCTCGAAGGCATGCGGCTGATCAAGGACGCGCTGCCGGCGGCGGTGAAGGACGGCAGGAACCTGGTCGCGCGCGCCAACATGATGGCGGCGGCCAGCATGGGCGCCACCGCGTTCCAGAAGGGCCTCGGCGGCATGCACGCCATCAGCCATCCGCTCGGCGCGCTCTACAACACGCATCATGGCCTGACCAACGCGGTGGTGATGCCCTACGTGCTGGAATACAACCGCAGCGCCATCGACGAGAAGCTGACGCGCCTCGCCCGCTACCTCAACCTGCCGCACCCGTCGTTCAAGGCACTGCTGGACTGGATCCTCGCCCTGCGCAAGGAGATCGGCATCCCGCACACGCTGAAGGAGATCGGCGTCGACGACAAGCAGGTCGACAAGGTGGCCGAGATGGCGGCCGCCGACCCCAGCGCCGGCGGCAACCCGATCCAGGTCGGCGCCAAGGAGCTGCGTGTGATGTTCGTCAACGGCCTCGAAGGCAAGCTAGCGGCGTAAGCGGAAGCCGCACTGCTGCGGCACGCGTTGCCGAACCGGCACCTGCCGATGATCGGCTGGACTTTGATTTCCACGTAGGGCAGATTGCTTGCCCAAGAAACCAAGTTTGTCAAAGAAGATGCGACCAGTTTTCATCGTTGGCTGTCCGCGTAGTGGTTCAACGATGCTTGGAGCGATGCTGGGCGGTCACCCGGAAGCCATCTGCCCTCCGGAAGCGCAATTCATCATCGATTGCATGCCCGCGTCGAACCTGTCTGCTGCGGTTGATGTGGACGCGGTGCTGGACGACATAAAGCGTCACTGGCGCTTTCGCGTATGGCCTTTCAATCTCGAAAGCAGACCGTCGGCAGCCGAAGCGGCCAACATGTCGTACCGCAACGTGATCGAGTGGGTGGTCGCACAGTACGCGATAGCGCACCAACGCCCCGCTCCGAAGGTGTGGATCGATCAATCAATTCTTGTCCGTCACATCTGGAAGTTGCTTCAACTGTTTCCGGACGCACGCTTCATCCATCTCGTCCGCGATGGGCGGGCAGTGGCGGCATCGATCATCCCGCTGGATTGGGGCCCGAAGGGAGTGTTGTCCGCAGCGCGACACTGGATCGAGCATCTCGCACACGGCTTTGCCGCGGAAGCGACCCTGGGAGCCGATCGGATTATTCGCGTCCACTATGAAAGAGTGTTGGCTGAGCCGGAAGCTACCATGAAACGGATCAGCAGCTTCCTGGGAATCGAATTTTATTCTGCCATGCTTGTTCCTGCCGGCCTTGCCTTGCCGGAGCACACGCGTCACCAGCACACGCTGATTGGAGCGCCGCTCGATTCGAAACGAATAGACGCGTGGCGTCAGAGCTTGACAAAACGAGAGATCGAAATCTACGAGGCCGTTGCCGGTGATCTGCTTCCGCTGCTGGGCTATGAGATGTCGTCCGATCGTGCGCGGCCACCGAGCCGCGTGGAAGCGATCAGGCTGACATTGATGGAATGGCTCGTGCGATTTTCGGATCGTGTCCGTTTGGCGTTTCGACGCCAGAACTGGATGCAGCGATCGGGATGATCCGTACCGCTAGCCGATCACGATCGTTGTGCCGCGGCTGCAAGCAATGCCGGCCCTTTCAGAACCAATATTTGCCGGCGTAGAGCGCCGTCGCGCCGGTCCCGAACGCGATGATGCCGATGCGCACCAGGCGCGGGGGCAGGATGCGGATGAGGTGCCCTCCGGCATAGCCGCCGCCGATCGAGCCGGCCATCAGCATCACCATCGCCGGCCACACCACCGCGCCCTGCCAGATATAGATCCAGACCGAGGATGCGCTGACGCCGGTGATGAGCAGGTTCTTCAGCACGTTGGTGCTCCTGAGGTCGGTCAGCCCGCCGATCGCCAGGATGGCGAGATTGATGACCCCGAGCGCCGCGCCGAAATAACCGCCGTAGATTGCCGACAGGAACAGCGGCAACGCCACCCGCCCTGCATGCAATCCGTCCTGCGCGCCGCCCGGCAGGAGGCGCTGGACCCATGGCCCGATCGCGAACAGCAGCGTCGCGCCGCCGATCAGCGCCGGCACCAGCAGGATCAGCAGTTCGGCGGGCGTCTCCAGCATCAGGAACGCGCCGGCCGCGCCGCCGACGACATTGATCGCGAACAGCCAGCTCAAGGAGCGGCCCCAGCTCGGCCGGCGCCGCCAATCCGCCACCGCCGCCATGAAATTGCTGAGCGACAAGCCGACCGCGTTGGTCGCGTTGGCGGCGACCGGCGGCAGGCCCATCGCCAGCAGGGTCGGAAACGTGACCAGCGAGGCGCCGCCCGCGATCGCCGCCGCGATCCCGCCGCCGAACCCCGCGGCGAACAACAGCGCTCCGCTCGCGATATCCATCCAGCCCCCAAAGAAAGGCCCCGCCGGTCGGCGGGGCCCCGCACAGAGTAGCAGACTTCATCGCGTGACGGTCAAGGCGTCGGCACCAGCACGCCATTTGCGTCGCGCTTCAGCGGATGCGGCTGCTTCGGCAAGGGCGCGCCGGGCGCCTCGAGGACCGAGACGCCATGCGGCCAGTCCGCCGGGCAGATCGCGACGTAGCGGGCGTATCCGCCGACGCCGCCCTTGGGCTTGGCGAAGCCGATGGCGATCAGCGCGCCGGCCTCCGGCACCTGGTCGAGGTTGGCGACGCCCTCCGCCTGGGCGAAGTGGTTGTGCATCAGCCAAGCCTCGCCCTCCAGCGTGGGCGTGGTGTCGGTATCGAGCGGCTCGTGCCCGTGGAACAGGATCTTGCGCTCGTTGTGCAGGAACTGCAGCGTGTCCAGCTTCACGCCCGGGAACGGCTTCTTGGCGAAGTTCTCGACGTCGCGCCACTTCTTGTGCCAGTCGGAGCGGAACATGACCACCGAGCCCGCCGGCACGGTGCCGTGTTCGGCTTCCCACGCCTTCACGTCGTCAATGGTGGCGTGATAGCCCGGGTCCTGCGCGACCTTCTCATGGATATCGACGACCACCAGCGGCCGCAGCGCATAGGTCGCCGGCAGGTCGCTGATGGTCGCGCCCAGATTGTCCCAATGGGCCGGCGGGTCCAGCTGCGTGCCGTATTGGTCGGTGGTCAGCTCGTAGGCGGTGGCGATGAAACCGTGCTTCTCGTAGGTGAACTCGTCGCCTTCCTTGGCATAGTCGCCGAGATCCGCGCCGGCAACCGCCGGTTTGAACTTCGCGTGGCCGAAGCCGGGCCACACCGGCATGATCGGCTCGAATGCGTGGGTCAGATCGACATACTTCGCGCTCTTGAACGTGCTCTCGTAGAGTCCCCAGAGCGATTTCTTGTCCTACTTGTCGTGCGGCGACGCGCACGCCGCGACAAGCGCGGCAACGGCGACGGCCGCGACCATCAAAGGCGTCTTCATCGAATTGCCTCCCTGATTGATCGGAACATGCCGATCATTGAGCGAAGGCGCGCCTGCCATCAATAGCCTTGTGTCCGCTTCGTTCCCTGCTAGTGCGCCGCGACCAGGCTGCAGGACTTGGAGCGCGTGCAGTAGAACAGCGCACCGGTCTGCGTATTCAGCTTCCAGACCGCCGGCCCCGGCCCTGCCGAAATATGCCAGGCGCCCGGCCCTTCATTTTCCGTCAGCGTCTCGTGCAGCTCGGAAGCAACGACGCCGGCAGCAATGGTGCTCAGCACGAATATAGTTCCAAGGAATATCGCCGTGGTTCTCGGCAAAACGGCCTCCATCCATCGGTTGTCCCGACGGTATGACCGGGTGCTCAGGCGATCGCTGTGAGGTGTTTCACACCCGGCGTAAACCCGTCATCGCCGCCTCCACGATCGCGGCGGCGTCGATGCGGTAGTGGCGATAGAGATCGGGAATGGTGCCGGTCTGCCCGAAATGCTCGACGCCGAGCGCCTGCGCGCGGTGGCCATGGACTCCGCCCATCCACGACAGCGTGGTCGGGTGCCCGTCGAGCACGGTCACGATCCGGGCATCGCGCGCCAGCGGCGCCAGCAGGCGCTCGATGTGGGAAGCCTCGTCGCGGCCATGCTGCTGCGCCGTCTGCGCCGCCTTCCAGCCGGCATTCAGGCGGTCTGCCGAGGTGACCGCCAGCAACCCGGCGCCGGGGAAGTAGTGCAGCAGCTCGCCCATCGCGGTCGCGGCCTCGGGCGCCACCGCGCCGGTGAAGGCGACCGCCAGCTGCGCGCCTTCGGCCGGCGGACGCATCCAGTAGCCGCCCTGGATGATGCCGTCGCGTAAGTCAGGCGCCATCGGCCGCAGCACCTGGTCGATCGCTCGGGTGGAGAGGCGCAGATAGACCGAGCCGCCGTCGCGCTCGTGCAGCCAAGAATCGTCCTTCTCCGCCTTGGGCGCGCGCTGGATGTAGTCCAGCGCCCATTCCAGGATCACCGCGAGCTCGTCGACATAGGACGGCTCGAAGCTGGCGATGCCGTCCTGCGCCATGCCGATCAGCGGCGTGCCGAT
>DATFDU010000097.1:0-2938 GCA_035251915.1 Dongiaceae bacterium
TTGCCACATGTTGCGAGGCGAGACTGGCCCCGCGACCGGATGGTTCGGGCGCGCCGAACGCATCGTCGAGCGTGACGGCGGCGACTGCGTCGTGCGGGGATACCTGCTGCTCCCCCTCGCCGAGCAGCGCCTCTTCGGAGCGGATTCGCAATCGGCCTATGCCGCGGCGGCAAACGCCGCCGAGCTCGGCGAGCGCTTCGAGGAGCCGGATCTGATTGCCTGCGCACGCCACCTGCAGGGACGGGCTCTTGTGCAGCAGGGCCACGTTGAGCGGGGCCTCGCGCTGCTCGACGAGGCGATGGTTGCGGTGGTCGCAGGAGAGCTGTCGCCGCTCATGACCGGGCTGATCTACTGCAGCGTCATCGATACCTGCCAGCAAGTCTATGCGATTGCCCGTGCCCGCGAGTGGACCTCCGCTCTGGCTCAATGGTGTGCGGAGCAACCGCAGCTGGTCAGCTTCACCGGCACGTGCCTTGTGCATCGCGCGGAAGTCATGCAGCTGCACGGCGAGTGGCCGGATGCAATCAAGGAGGCGCGTCGTGCCTGCGCGGGGTTCGCTGGTGGCATCGAGCGGCGCCCGCCCGCTGCGGCATTCTATCAGCAGGGAGAGGTGCATCGTCTGCAAGGCGATTTCAAGACCGCGGAGGAGGCGTATCAGGAGGCGAGCCGCCGGGGGTTCGAGCCACAGCCTGGCCTGGCGCTGTTGCGGATGGTGCAGGGGCACGTCGACGACGCCGTTGCGGCGATCCGCCGTCTAACGAACTCCACAAGCGGCAGGCTGCAGCGCACGCGGTTGCTGCCGGCTCATGTCGAGATCATGCTGGCGGTTGGCGACGTCCAGGCGGCGCGAACCGCCTGCCGGGAGTTGGATGAGGCTGCCGACGCGCTTGATATCCGCGTGCTCCGCGCGATCGCCGCGCAGTGCCGCGGGGCGGTCGAGCTCGCCGAAGGCGACGCCGCGGCTGCGCTCGCCTCGCTGCACTATGCCCTCGATACTTGGCAACAGGTCGAAGCTCCCTATCCGGCCGCGCGCGTGCGCGAGCTGGCGGGCCTGGCCTGCCGCGCGCTCGGTGACGACGAGGGGGCAAAGCTGGAGTTGGCGGCGGCAAGGGCCGTGTTCGAAGGGCTCGGCGCCGCGCCGGACCTTGCCAGGATTGTTTCGCATGCGACGGATGTGCCCTCGGCTCAACGCCACGGCTTGAGCTCACGAGAGCTGCAGGTGCTCCGGCTGATTGCCGCCGGCAAGACAAACAAGGCGATCGCCTCCGAGCTGTGCTTGAGCCAGAGGACTGTCGACAGGCACGTCAGCAACCTCTTCGGCAAGCTCGACGTCGCTTCGCGGGCTGCGGCGACGACCTGGGCCCACAAGAACAAGCTCATCTGAGTCATCCGTCTGACGCTCGGCAAAACTACCCATGCTGCCATCCCATGCAAGTTGGGTGGTTTCGCCGAAGCGCGGGCTTGGCTGTCCGTCGTAGCGTCGACTTTCGAACAGCACCGAACCCTGGAAGGACGCCATGACCCATGCACCAGCGCGGATGATTCCTCAGGAGACAAAGGACGAGCGCCGCCAACGCGCGGTGGACAAGAGCCTGAAGGCGCTGCGCGCGGCGCTCGATCCTGACCGGTAGGGGAAGAGGAGGCAGCCATGAGTACTGAGGACCAGCAACCGACGCGGGCGGCGTGGGACAAGATCGCGCCAGGCTATGACAGGACCAACACCCCGACGCAGATGTGGCTGGGTGACGAAGGCGTCCGCCGTGCCGGGCTTCGCCCCGACATGCGGTTCCTGGATGTGGCCGCCGGCAGTGGCGCCCTCAGCATCCCGGCGGCGCGGATCGGCGCGCGGGTGCTGGCGACCGACCAGTCGCCCGCCATGCTGGACCTACTCAAGCAGCGTGCGCGCAAGGAGCAGCTTAACATCGAAACCCGCGTGATGGACGGTCAGGCGCTCGAACTCGACGACAACAGCTTCGATCTGGCGGGATCGCAGTTTGGCGTCATGCTGTTCCCAGACATGCCGAAGGGCATCAGCGAGATGGTCCGCGTCGTCAGGCCGGGCGGTCGCGTGCTGATGAGCGTGTACGGCGATCCGCACAGGATTGAGTTCTTCGGCTTTTTCGTGAAAGCGATTCAGTCTGTCCGGCCCGATTTCACCGGCCCGCCGATGGATCCTCCACCGCTTCCGTTTCAGCTGCGAGACCCGGAACGACTCCGCAAGGAATTCACCGTGGCAGGGCTGAAGGACATCACGGTCGAGACCATCACCGAGACCACGGAGTTCCGGACCGGCAAGGAGCTGTGGGAGTGGGTGATCTGGAGCAATCCGATCGCGGAAGCGGTGCTGGCGGCCTTGAGCCTGACAGGCAAGGAAAGAGAAATCATCCAGCGGGCGCTGGATACGTTGGTGCGAGAACGTGCCGGCGGTGACGGCCCCGCCCTGTTGTCCAATCCGATCAACATCGGCGTTGGCACCAAGTGATGCCAGTGACTATGCGGAGCGACGCACGAATCAAAAAACAAAACCGCCCGCTGCGGGGGGCAGCGGGCGGTCAGTTTTAGGAAGGTCTGCCGACTTGGGGGAAGCGGAGACCTTCTCGGGCTACTCGAGAGCCGAACTTTACTTCTTCGCGATCTTGGCGACGGCCGCCTTGACTTCCTCGAAGTTGGCGACGGCGCGCTTGGTCAGCACGTCGGCGGCCTCGCTCTGCGACTTCTGCAGGGTGTCGACCACCTCACGCAGATTGGCGAGCGCGTCTTCGAAAGCCGACTTGGCGAGGTCCGCCTGCTTGGCGAACTTGTCTTCCGGGGTGCCGGCGGCGGTCAGTTCCTTGGTGACCTTGCCGAACTCCTCGAACGCCTTGCGGGCGATCTCGGCCTGGCGCTGCGCAACCGCCTTGACGCCGTCGAAGGCGAGCTGGTTGGCGGCGGTGAAGGC
>DATFDU010000098.1:0-8629 GCA_035251915.1 Dongiaceae bacterium
CTCATCCGCCACTTCCGCCCCGAGGTCGAGCGCCGCATCCGCGAATACGGCGCACGGCAAGCCGGCGTCACAAAGGCAGCCGAGTAAGAGCGAACCCATGCCGAAGATGACCATCGACGGGATCGAGATCGAAGTGCCGGCGGGCATCACCGTGCTGCAGGCCTGCGAGCTGGCGGGCAAGGAGATCCCGCGCTTCTGCTATCACGAGCGCCTGTCGGTCGCCGGCAACTGCCGCATGTGCCTGGTGGAGCAGGAGAAGGCGCCGAAGCCGATCGCCAGCTGCGCCATGCCGGTCGCCGACAACATGGTGATCAAGACCGACTCGCCGCTGGTGAAGAAGGCGCGCCAGGGCGTGATGGAGTTCCTGCTGATCAACCATCCGCTCGACTGCCCGATCTGCGACCAGGGCGGCGAGTGCGACCTGCAGGACCAGGCGATGGCCTATGGCCATCACTCCTCGCGCTACAAGGAAGCGAAGCGCGCGGTGACGGACAAGGAGTTCGGCCCGATCGTCAAGACCGAGATGACGCGCTGCATCCAGTGCACGCGCTGCATCCGCTTCGCGACCGAGATCGCCGGCGTCGAGACGCTGGGCGCGACCGGCCGCGGCGAGCATATGGAGATCACCACCTACGTCGAGAAGACGATCAATTCCGAGCTGTCGGGCAACCTGGTCGACCTGTGTCCGGTCGGCGCGCTGACCTCCAAGCCCTACGCCTTCATCGCGCGGCCGTGGGAGCTGAGGAAAACGGAATCGATCGACGTCATGGACGCGGTCGGCTCGGCGATCCGGCTGGATTCGCGCGGCCGCGAAGTGCTGCGCATCCTGCCGCGCATCAATGACGACGTGAACGAGGAATGGCTGGCGGACAAGTCGCGCTATGCCGTGGACGGCCTGCGGCGGCAGCGGCTGGACCGGCCGTACCTGCGCATCGACGGCAAGCTGAAGCCTGTAACCTGGCCGGAGGCGCTCGACGCTATCGCCAAGCGCGTGACCGGCGTGCCGGGCTCGCGCATTGCCGCGATCGCCGGCGATTTCGCCGATGCCGAAGCGATGTTCGCGCTGAAGGGGCTGATGGCCGCTCTCGGCTCGCCCAACATCGATTGTCGGCAGGAAGGCGCCGCGCTCGATCCGAAGGCGCGCGCGTCCTGGCTGTTCAACTCGACCATCGCCGGCATCGAGAAGGCCGATGCCATCCTGATCGTCGGCAGCAATCCGCGCTGGGAAGCCCCGGTGCTGAACGCGCGCATCCGCAAGCGCTATCTCAAGGGCGCGCTGAAGGTCGGCGTGATCGGGCCGAAGCTCGACCTCACCTATCCCTACCAGCATCTCGGCCAGACCGCCGATGTGCTCGGACAGGTAGCGTCCGGCGCGCACGCCTTCGCCGACGTGCTGAAGAACGCCAAGGCGCCGATGCTGATCCTGGGGCAGGGCGCGCTGCGCGGCCCGGAAGGCGCCGCGGTGCTGGGCGTCGCGCGCAAGCTCGCCGATGGTTGCAGCCTGGTGCGCGAGGACTGGAACGGCTTCAACGTGCTGCAGACGGCCGCAGCGCGCGTGGGCGGCATGGAGGTCGGCTTCGTGCCGCAGGCCAACGGCCGCGACGTCGCCGGCATCCTTGAGGGGACGGCGCGCGGCGGGATCGAGGTGGTCTACCTGCTCGGCGCCGACGAGATCGACATGACCAGGCTGGGCAAGGCCTTCGTGATCTACCAGGGCCATCACGGCGATGCCGGCGCGCACCGCGCCGACGTGATCCTGCCGGCGGCCGCCTTCACCGAGAAATCGGGCATCTATGTGAACACCGAGGGCCGCGCGCAGCTCGCGGTGGCGGCGATCGAGCCGCTGGGCGAAGCGCGCGAGGACTGGGCGATCCTGCGCGCCTTGTCGGAGAAGCTCGGCCATACCTTGCCTTATGACAGCCTCGATCAGCTGCGCCGCGCCTTGTTCAAGGCCGCGCCGAATCTGCAGCAGCTGGGCATCGCCGTGCCGGCGAAATGGGAGAGCTTCGGCGCCACTGGTGCCGTGACGGCGCGCGCGTTCCATCTGCCGATCGCGAACTACTACATGACCGATCCGATCAGCCGCGCATCCGAGACCATGGCGAAATGCACCGACGCCTTCGTGGCGCCGATGACGGGGACCGGCACGCATGGCTAGCTTCTGGGATACGCCGGTCGGCATCACGACCCTCATCCTGATCCAGATCGTGGCGATCGTCCTGCCGCTGCTGCTGGCGGTCGCCTATCTCACCTACGCGGAGCGCAAGGTGATGGCGGCGATGCAGATGCGGCGCGGCCCGAACGTGGTCGGTCCCTGGGGCCTGCTGCAGCCGATCGCCGACGGCCTGAAGCTGATGTTCAAGGAAACCATCATTCCGTCGGGCGCCAGCCGCATTCCGTTCCTGATCGCGCCGATGATCACCTTCACGCTGAGCCTGATCGCCTGGGCGGCGATTCCGTTCGGCGACGGCATCGTGGTCGCCGACCTCAATGTCGGCATCCTCTACCTGTTCGCGATCTCCTCGCTCGGCGTCTATGGCGTGGTGGTGGCAGGCTGGGCCTCCAACTCCAAGTATCCGTTCCTGGGCGCGCTGCGCTCCGCCGCGCAGATGGTGAGCTACGAGGTCTCCATCGGCTTCGTGCTGGTGACCGTGCTGCTGTGCGTCGGCTCGCTGAATCTCAGTGACATCGTGCGCGCGCAGGAGAATATCTGGTTCGTGATCCCGCTGCTGCCGATGGCAGCGATCTTCTTCATCTCGGCGCTGGCGGAGACCAACCGCCCGCCGTTCGACCTGCCGGAAGCGGAATCGGAGCTGGTGGCCGGCTACTTCTCCGAATATTCGGCGATGACCTTCGCGCTGTTCTTCCTCGGCGAATACGCCAACATCTGGCTGATGAGCGCGATGACTTCGATCCTGTTCCTCGGCGGCTGGATGCCGATCTTCGGCTGGGAGCCGTTCGAGGCGGGCAGCTGGCTGCAGATCGTCTGGCACGGCCTCTGGTTCGCGGCCAAGATCGGCTTCGTCGCTTTCTGCTTCCTGTGGGTGCGCGCGACCTTCCCGCGCTACCGCTACGACCAGCTCATGCGCCTCGGCTGGAAGGTGTTCCTGCCGTTCTCGCTGGGCTTCCTGGTGCTGACGGCAGGCGTGCTGGTGTTCTTCGATCTGTTGCCGAGATAGGTGAGGGAGCCCATGTCCGTCCTCAATCGCACGGCTAAGAGCTTCCTGCTTCAGGAATTGCTGAGCGGCATGTGGCTGACGCTGAAGTATGTCTTTCGGCCGAAGGTCACCATCAACTATCCCTATGAGAAGGGGCCGCTGTCGCCGCGCTTCCGCGGCGAGCATGCGCTGCGCCGCTATCCCAACGGCGAAGAGCGCTGCATCGCCTGCAAGCTGTGCGAGGCGGTGTGCCCGGCGCTCGCCATCACCATCGAGGCGGAGCCGCGCGAGGACGGCAGCCGGCGCACCACGCGCTACGACATCGACATGACCAAGTGCATCTATTGCGGCCTGTGCCAGGAGGCCTGCCCGGTGGATGCGATCGTCGAGGGACCGAACTTCGAGTTCGCGACCGAGACGCGCGAAGAGCTGTTCTACAACAAGGAAAAACTGCTGGCGAACGGCGACCGCTGGGAAGCGGAAATCGCCGAGAACCTGCGGCTGGACGCGCCGTACCGCTGAGGCGGTGAGGCGTCGAGGGGAACGGGATGATCGTTCAGGCACTCTCCTTCTATGTGTTCGCAACCGTCGCTGTGGTCAGCGGCGTGCTGGTGGTCGCGAACCGCAACCCGGTCTATTCGGTGCTGTTCCTGATCCTGACCTTCTTCAACGCCGCCGGCCTGTTCGTGCTGCTGGGAGCCGAGTTCCTGGCCATGATGCTGGTCGTGGTCTATGTCGGCGCGGTCGCGGTGCTGTTCCTGTTCGTCGTCATGATGCTCGACATCAATTTCGCCGAGCTGCGGCAAGGCTTCGTGCGCTATGCCGGGATCGGCGCGATCATCGGCGTCATCCTGGTGGCGGAAATCATCTTCGTGGTGTCGAGCGTCGCGTCAGACCCGGCGGTCGATGCTCGGGCGGGTTCGCCGACTCCACCGGGCATCAGCAACACCGAGGCGTTGGGCAACATCCTCTACACCGACTACTTCTATCTGTTCCAGGCGGCGGGCATGGTGCTGCTGATCGCCATGATCGGCGCGATCGTGCTGACCCACCGCGAGCGCGAGGGCGTGAAGCGCCAGCGCATTGCGACCCAGCTGGCGCGCGACACACGCACGGTCGAGATCCGCAAGGTGACGACCGGGACAGGAGTCTGAGCCATGTGGGAAATCACTCGGGAGCACTACCTGACCGTCGCCGCCATCCTGTTCACGATCGGCGTATTCGGCATCTTCCTCAATCGCAAGAACGTCATCATCATCCTGATGTCGGTCGAGCTGATCCTGCTCTCGGTCAACATCAACTTGGTGGCGTTCTCCAGCTTCCTGGGGGACATGGTGGGGCAGGTGTTCGCGATGTTCGTCCTCACCGTCGCCGCGGCGGAGGCGGCGATCGGCCTGGCTATTCTGGTGGTCTATTTCCGCAATCGCGGCTCCATCGCCGTCGAAGATCTCAATGTGATGAAGGGCTAGGGGATGGACGTCGCAATCGTCACACTGCCGCTGCTGGGGGCGCTGATCGCGGGACTCGGCAACCGCCGCCTCGGCGACCGCGGCGCGATGTGGATCACCAGCGGCCTGATGCTGGTCTCGTTCGTGCTGTCCTGGGTCGTGTTCCTGCAATACGACGGCACGCCGCGCACGACCGAGCTCTTCACCTGGTTCGCCAGCGGCACGTTCGAGGCGAAGTGGGCGGTCAAGGTCGATCAGCTCTCCGCCGTCATGCTGGTGGTGGTGACCACCGTGTCGTCGATGGTGCATGTCTATTCCATCGGCTATATGGGCCACGACGATTCCAAGCCGCGTTTCTTCGCCTATCTCAGCCTGTTCACCTTCTGCATGCTGATGCTGGTGACGGCCGACAACTTCATCCAGATGTTCTTCGGCTGGGAGGGCGTCGGTCTCTGCTCCTACCTGCTGATCGGCTTCTGGTTCCACCGGCCGAGCGCCAATGCCGCCGCGATCAAGGCTTTCATCGTCAACCGTATCGGCGACTTCGGCTTTGCCCTCGGCATCATGGGCGTGTTCCTGATCTTCGGCACGGTCAGCTTCGATGCGGTGTTCGCCGACACACCCAACCAGGTGGGGCAGACGTTCCATTTTCTGAGCTGGGACGTCGATATCGTCACGACCCTCTGCATCCTGCTGTTCATCGGCGCGATGGGCAAGTCGGCGCAGCTCGGCCTGCACACCTGGCTGCCGGACGCGATGGAAGGCCCGACGCCGGTGTCGGCGCTGATCCATGCCGCCACCATGGTGACGGCCGGCGTCTTCATGGTGTGCCGCCTGTCGCCGATGTTCGAATACGCGCCGGATGCCAAGATGGTGGTGGCCATCGTCGGCGCCGCCACGGCGTTCTTCGCTGCCACCGTCGGCCTGGTGCAGAACGACATCAAGCGCGTCATCGCTTATTCGACCTGCAGCCAGCTCGGCTACATGTTCTTCGCGGCCGGCGTCGGCGCCTATGGCGCTGCCATGTTCCACCTCTTCACCCACGCCTTCTTCAAGGCGCTGCTGTTCCTGTGCGCCGGCTCTGTGATTCACGCCATGTCGGACGAGCAGGACATGCGCAGGATGGGCGGCATCTGGAAGCTGATCCCCTGGACCTATGCGCTGATGTGGATCGGCAGCCTGGCGCTCGGCGGCATTCCGTTCTTCGCAGGCTACTATTCCAAGGACATCATTCTCGAATCCGCCTTCGCGGCGCACACCGGCGCCGGCACCTTCGCGTTCTGGTTGGGCGTCGGGGCGGCGATGATGACGGCGTTCTATTCCTGGCGCCTGCTGGTCATGACCTTCCATGGCGAGACCCGCGCCGATCACGAGACCTATCACCATGCGCATGAGAGCCCGTGGGTGATGCTGGTGCCGCTGATCGTGCTGGCCGCGGGGGCGGTGTTCGCCGGCTGGCTCTACTACGACGCGTTCGTGGGCGAGCACATGGAAGCGTTCTGGGGTGCTTCGATCTTCTTCCATCCGGAGAACGAGGTGCCGCATCACGCCCACGCGGTTCCACTGTGGGTGAAGCTGGCGCCGCTTGTGGTCGGTCTCATCGGCATCGCGGTCGCGTACCTGTTCTATATGTTCCGCACCGACTTGCCCGGAAAGCTCGCCGGCGCGATGGGCGGGCTGTACCGCTTCCTGCTCAACAAGTGGTATTTCGACGAGCTGTTCGAAGCCACCCTGGTGGAACCGGCCAAGAAGCTCGGCTTCGGCCTGTGGAAAGGCGGCGACGGCAGGATCATCGACGGGCTCGGCCCCGACGGCATCGCCAGCGTCTCGCAGGACGTCGCCAGGCAGGCGACCAGGCTGCAGTCCGGCTACGTCTATCACTACGCCTTTGCGATGCTGATCGGCGTCGTCCTCCTGATAACCTGGTACATGTTCTGGTGGTGAGATCGTCGTGACCAACATTCCTCATCTCCTGACGATCATCACCTTCCTGCCGCTGGTGGGCGCGGCCTTCATCGCCGGCATCCGCGGCGAGGAGCAGCATGTCGCGCGCAACGCGCGCTGGGTGGCGCTGTGGACCTCGGGCGCGGTGTTCCTGCTGTCCTTGCTGCTGTGGTTCGGCTTCGATCGCTCCAATCCAGGATTCCAGTTCGAGGAGCGGGCGGACTGGATCCCGGCGCTCAACATCGCCTACCACATGGGGGTCGACGGCATCTCGATGCCGTTCGTGCTGCTCTCCACCCTGCTGACACCGATCTGCGTGCTGGCGAGCTGGGAAGCGATCGAAACCCGGGTCAAGGAATACATGATCGCGTTCCTGGTGCTGGAGACCTTCATGGTCGGCACCTTCTGCGCGCTCGATTTCGTCGCCTTCTACGTGTTCTTCGAAGGCGTCCTGATCCCGATGTTCATCATCATCGGCGTGTGGGGCGGGCCGCGCCGCGTCTACTCCGCGTTCAAGTTCTTCCTGTTCACGCTGCTCGGCTCGGTGCTGATGCTGGTGGCGATCCTGACCATATACGACCACGCAGAGACGACCGACATTCCGACCTTGATGACGATGAGCAGCAAGTTCGATCCGCAGCTGCAGATCTGGCTATGGCTGGCGTTCTTCGCCTCGTTCGCGGTCAAGGTGCCGATGTGGCCGGTGCATACCTGGCTGCCGGACGCCCACGTCGAGGCGCCGACGGCTGGCTCGGTGATCCTGGCCGGCGTGCTGCTGAAGATGGGCGGCTACGGCTTCCTGCGCTTCTCGATCCCGATGCTGCCGGATGCGTCCGCGACGCTGGCGCCGCTGGTGTTCGGGCTCAGCATCGTTGCGGTAATCTACACCTCTCTGGTCGCGCTGGCGCAGACCGATATGAAAAAGCTGATCGCCTATTCGTCGGTCGCGCACATGGGTTTCGTGACGGCCGGCACCTTTGCCCTCAACCGCCAGGGCGTCGAGGGCGCGATGATCCAGATGCTGAGCCACGGCATCGTGTCGGGCGCGCTGTTCCTGTGCGTCGGCGTGGTCTATGACCGCCTGCACAGCCGCGAAATCGCGCGCTACGGCGGCCTGGTCAACAACATGCCGCGCTATGCCTTCGCCTTCATGATCTTCACCATGGCCTCGGTCGGATTGCCCGGCACCAGTGGCTTCATCGGCGAGTTCCTGGTGATGGTGGGCGTGTTCAAGGCCAGCACCTGGGTGGCGTTCTTCATCACCACCGGCATCATCCTCGGCGCCGCCTACATGCTGTGGCTCTACCGCCGCGTCGTGTTCGGCAAGCTGGAGAAGGACGACGTCAAGGCGATGCTCGACCTCAGCCCGCGCGAGGTCGCAATCTTCGTGCCGCTGATCCTGATCGTGCTGTGGATGGGCATCTATCCGGCGAGCTTCACCGCGGTCACCGGCCCGACGATCGACCAGCTGATTTCCAACTATGAGGTGGCGGTCGGGCCCGCCGAGCCAGGCGGCATCATCGCGCCAGCGGAAGCGGCACCGGTCGACAGTGCACCGGCTGAACCCACGACCACCGAACCGGCAACCACCGAGCCCGCTCCGGCGGCGCCGGCGGAGGGGCAACCACAATGATCGACCTCAACCTCCACGCCGCACTGCCGGAAATCTGGATCGCGGTCTCGGCGATGGTCCTGCTGCTGGTCGGCGCCTATGCCGGCGACCGCGCCATGCGGCTGATCGGCCTGCTCTCCATCGTCGTGATGGTGGTGGCGATCGTGGCGATGCTCGGGATCGACGTGTCCGTCGTGCCGCAGCTCGCGTTCGGCGGCCTGTTCATCGTCGATACCTTCGCCGTGTTCGCCAAGGTGCTGGCGCTGATCGCCGCCATCGCGTCGGTCTGGATGTCGTTCTCCTATGCCGAGCGCGAGGGCATGGCCCGGTTCGAGCTGCCGCTGCTGATGCTGCTGGCGACGCTCGGCATGATGCTGATGATCTCGGCCAACAACCTGATCTCGCTCTATGTCGGATTGGAGCTGCAGAGCCTCGCGCTCTATGTCACCGCCGCGATCCGGCGCGAC
>DATFDU010000099.1:0-14874 GCA_035251915.1 Dongiaceae bacterium
CCCAAGACCATGGCCGGCGCGCTGCGCATCATCACCCAGCGCAAGCAGACCGAAGCGCGCCTGGAGCGCGCCGCCAACTACGACGATCTCACCGGCCATTTCAACAAGTCGCGCCTGCGCCAGGAGCTGGAGCAGGCGCTCAGCTTCGCGCGCCGCTTCTCGACCGCCGGCGCGTTCCTGGTGGTCGGCGTCGACAAGCTCGCCCTCATCAACAGCGCCTACGGCTACGAGGTCGGCGACGCCGTCCTGGTGACGGTGGGCCAGCGCCTCGACCGCTTCGTGCGCGCCAGCGACGTGATCGGGCGCCTCAGCGGCGACCGCTTCGGTGTCGTTCTGACCCAGTGCCCGGAGGACATGATCGCCACCGCGATGGACCGCGTGATCGACGCGATGCGCGAACGGCCGATCGACGTCGACGGCCAGTCGATCCCGGTCACGGTTTCGGTCGGCTGCGTGATGTTCCCGAACTTCACCTCGACCGCGTACGATGTGATCGCGCGCTCGGAAACCGCGCTCAACGCCGCGAAGCTCGCCGGCCGCTCCTGCTGGCAGGTGCATCGCCCATCGGAGCAGCAGAGCATCCAGCATCGCCGCCACATGGTGGTGGCGGCCCAGGTGCAGCGCGCGGTGCGCGAGGATCGCCTGATCTTCACCTATCAGCCGATCGTCAAGTCCGACAGCTTCGAAGTCGTCAAATACGAATGCCTGCTGCGCCTCAAGGACGAGCACGGAAAGATCATGTCGGCAGCCGAGTTCATCCCGGTGGTGGAGGAGCTCGGCATGACCCGCTTCATGGACCGCCACGTGCTCGACATGGCGATCAACGAGCTGCGCGCCAACCCCGAGGTCGAGTTGGCGATGAACATCTCCGGCCTCACCGCCACCGACCAGGCCTGGCTGCGCGCCCTCAACTCCGCGGTCAAGGCGACGCCGGAGGTGGCGCCGCGCCTGGTGGTGGAGATCACCGAGACCGCCGCTTTGCACGACATCGAGGAGACCGCGCGCTTCGTCAACGCGGTGCGCGACCTCGGCTGCCGGGTTGCGATCGACGATTTCGGCGCCGGCTTCACCTCGTTCCGCCATCTGAAGGCGCTGACCGTCGACATGGTGAAGATCGACGGCTCGTTCGTGCGTGACCTCGCGGTCAACGTCGACAACCAGCTGTTCATCCGCAACCTGATGGGCCTCGCCGAGACCTTCGGCCTCAAGACCTGCGCCGAGTTCGTGGAGAACGGCGAGGACGCCGCCTTCCTGGTGAAGGCGGGCGTCGACTACCTGCAGGGCTACTATTTCGGCCGTCCCGACTTCACCCGCCACTGGCGCACCGGCGAGCAGATCACGCCGGCGGTGAAGGGGTAGTTGCCCAAGTCCGCAATGTTCTTGGCGAGACCATCGCGCCGCAGCCTGTGCGATTTCCTAAGTTATATGATTAATTGGCCAACTCGGCTGAACGGAATCGACTGAACTACCCAAAATAGTAGGTGCAATCGTCTTGCGCCTCGGTCCAAAGTTATCCACAGGGCGGTCAAGCTCACGCTCCTATGCAATCGCGTGGAGGGCCGCCAAGTTGGGGACGGAGGAGGTCATGGCGCGCATCTCTTTCGGAGATGGCGGCAGAGTAACGACCCGACGAGTATGACGCGGCCGCTTCCGGCACCCGCATGGTTGCCGGCCCGCGTCGACCCGCTTCGCGGCAGCTCCGCACAGCCCACAGCGCAAAGCGCCGCTGAGTCCGGTGCGTTGTCATTGACGGTGACGATCGAAGAGCAGCCCGATCGCACGGGCCGGCGGTTTGCCTTTCGCGCGGCACGGCGAGCTGAGCGAAGGACATTCTCCCGGCGAAGCACCGACGTGAATCATGGCGCGTTCGTTCCTGCCGACCAGCAGAGCTGCCCGGACGCGACATTCGATCATCGCGATCCGCACCACTCCAGCCGCTTTGTGGCCGGCGCCATCGCACAAACGCACCCGGGCGCAATGCTGCGCGATCCGCGTTATCGCGAAGCTGCAGGCGCCTATCGCCGCTCGGATCTTCTCGGCATCGATGCCGATATAGCGGGCCGTCGCTCCGACAAGAAGGTGTGACGCTGTCGCCCTTTGCTATCGTGCCCGCGCCGGCGCCTTTCTAAGTCAGTGCGGTGTGGAGCGCGCCAATCGTGCGCTCGGCCTCCTGCATCATTTCTGCGATGATTTCCGCCGCCGGCCGCACGGCTGAGATCATCGCCGCGCCTTCGCCGGCATAGAGCGCCATCTGCTCGAAATCGCCGGTGGTCGAGCGCAGCGGCGAATCGGTTCCGAACTTGTAGAGCGGGCGGCCCTCTTCGTCGCCGATGACGACGCGCGGCAACGTGTCAGGATGATGCCCCCACAGCGTCTGCGCCTCATCCGTCACGCTGTTGCGCAACACGCGGACTGGCGAGTTCGGCGGCCAGTTGATCGCGAACAGGTCGGTATGCACCGTCTCGCCCGCCTTGGCCGCGATCAATCGCTGCTTGTGATAATCGTGGGCGAAGGATTCGGCGCTGGCGAGAAACGCGGTGCCGCATTGCACGCCATCGGCGCCGAGCGCGAGCGCGGCCACCAGGCCGCGGCCATCAGCAATCCCTCCTGAAGCGACGATCGGGATGCGCAGCTTGCCCGCCACCTGCGACAACAGGACGTTGAGGGGCAGGTGAGCGCGCACATGTCCGCCGGCCTCGACGCCCTGGAGAATGACGACATCTGCTCCGGCGGATTCGGCGAGGAGAGCATCTTCCAGCGAGCCGACCTGATGCAGCACGAGGCACCCGGCCTTCTTCGCCTGCGCGACGATGTCGGGGAAAACGTTCCAGAAAAAGCACATCGCGGGGACGCGCAGGTCGAGGCAGACCGCCAGCTCTTCCCGCAGCAGCTTGGCCTCGGTGGCGAACGGAATGAGATTGACGCCGAACGGCTTGGCCGTGCGCTGCCGCACCGCTTTGATCTCGCGCCCGATCAGCTCCGGCGATTCGCGCACCATGCCGAGCAGTCCGAAACCGCCTGCTTCCGACACCGCGGCCGCCAGCTCGGAGCGCGCCGGGCCGCCCATGCCGGCGGAGATGATCGGGTAGCGGCAGTCGAGGCGCTGGGTGAGGGCGGTGGAGAGGGTCATCGGTACTCGGCCTTTCTTGGTGTCCTGCTTCGTCGACTTCACCATGCCCGGCCGAACACGACAATGCCTTCGGTTGCGTTGCCGCACGCACGGCCGCGTGCAGGCACCGAGGATGACGAAGGAAAGTGCGACTTCGCTAAGCCGCCGCGCGATAGCCGGGGAACAGCCGTTCGCACGCGTGGTGGAATGCGTCGTTCGGCCGCAGCCCCTCCACGTCGCGGGAGAATTCCGGCTTGATGCGGGTCAGGAAGTGCATGCGGATCGGCGCCTTGTTCTTGACCTCCACGGCGCCGCGCGGCTCGAACTCCATCAACGAGCGCAGGCGGTTGTGGACGATGTCCGAGACGTTGATTCGTCCGGCGCCGCCCGTGGCTTCCAGGCGCGCCGCGATGTTCACCGCATCACCCCAGATGTCATAGATGAACTTGCTCTTGCCGACCACGCCCGCCATCACCGGCCCGCTATGGATACCGATGCGCAAGTCCCAGCGCGGCAGATGCAGTTTGTCGCGCTGCAGGTTGGTGCGGCGCATGAACTCGATCATGGATAGGCCCGCAAGGCAGGTATCGACGTCGTGGGTCCGGTTCGGCTCCGGCAATCCGCCCACGCACATGTAGGCATCACCGATGGTCTTCAGCTTCTCCAGGCGATGGCGCTCCGCAATCGCATCGAACGCGCTGAAGAACTGGTCGAGCTGCTCGATCAGGCTCTTGGGCTCGATCTGCTCAGTCAGGCGCGAGAAGCCTTCGAAGTCCGCGAACATGATGGTGACCGAATCATGATAGCGCGGCACCACCTGCTCGTTGGCGCGCAACTCCTCCGCCACCGCGCGCGGCAGGATGTTGAGCAGCAGCTGGTCGGAGCGCGCGCGCTCCAGCTCCGCCGCGCGGCGCGCCTCGGCCAGCTCCGCCATGCGCCGCTCCAGCTCCAGCACGCTGCGGCGCAGCTCGAACTGACTGACCACCTGATGCGACAAGCGGCGCATGGCTTCGGCTTGCTCGATCGACAGCTCGCGCGGCTGGAAGTCGACCACGCATAACGTGCCAAGGGCATAGCCCTGTGGGTTGATCAGCGGCATGCCGCAATAGAAGCGCACGTTCGGCTCGCCCGTGACCATCGGGTTGTCGCGAAAGCGCTCGTCCTTGGTAAGGTCAGGCGAAATGACAAGGTCGGTGCCGCGGATGATGGAGGAGCAGATCGACAGCTCGCGCGGCAAGGTGCATTGATCCGGCGGAAAACCATAGGCCGACTTCTTCCAGTCACGTGTTTCGTCGATCAGTCCGATGACCGCGACCGGGCACTGACAGATCTGCGCCGCCAGCTCGGTGATTTCGTCGTAGGCGATTTCCGGTGCGGTATCGAGGAGGCGATAGCTCTTCACGGCCGCCAAACGCTCGGCCTCATTGGCTGGTTTCGGTGCTGCTGTCCACGCCATGGGATCATCTCCCCTTCCCATCTGGTGGGGGCCCGCAAAGGCGGGTCATAGGCTCTCGTCGCGGAGTCTCATCATTATAGCCAAAGCACCATCGATCGGGTCCGATCTTTGGGTCAGCAGTGTTGCGCAGGCAGCTGGGTTGCGGCCTCTGTTGCGCTTGGCGGCGCACTGCGCAATAACCGGGGCATGCGAACAACCCAAGAACAAAATGCCAGATCTCCTGAGTCCACAGCCGCGGAGTAGCGGCGCGCGGCCTGTCTTGGTTGCCGGCTTTGCCGAAGCGGCCTGGCTCCGTGCCGATGGGCGCGCGGAGATGCTGGAGCCGGTGCTGGCTGCCCGGCGGGCGCTGGTGGAGGCACCGGTCGTCTGTCATGCGCCGGCGACCTTCCGCAAGCTGAAGAGCCAGCGCGCGCCGGTGGCGGACATCCTGGAGCTTTACGCCTTCGTGCGGCCGGCGAGCTTCTGCCTGCCGACTCCGCGCGGCATCGCGCTGGCGATGGGCCTGCCGCTCGCCGAGCACGCGCCGCTGGCCGACCAGGCGCAGCTGCTGGCGCAGGCCGCGCGGGCGCTGCTGGGCGAATTGGCAGCGACGACGTCGAAGCGCCGCCGCATCTCCGGCCTCGCCACCCTGATGGCGCGCGCGGGCTGGGTCTGGGGCCCCGACGTGCAGAAGGCGTTGGAGATCGGCGGGCCTTTGTCGTCCCAGGCCGGGGTCGGAGTGTGGGAGGACCTGCCGGAATGGCAGGACCAGGCGCCCGAGCCGGCGCCGAGCGATCTGGCGGTCGAGCCGGCGGAGACGCGCCGCCGCCTCGCCGATCTGCTCGGCCCCGAGGCGGAGCAGCGGCCGCAGCAGGCTGACTATGCCGAGGCCCTGGTGCCGGCGTTCGCGCCGCGCCCGGCGGAGGACGCGCCGAACGTGGTGCTGGCGGAGGCGGGCACCGGCGTCGGCAAGACCCTCGGCTACCTGGCGCCCGCCGGCCTGTGGGCGGAGCGCAACAAGGGCGCGGTGTGGATCAGCACCTTCACGCGCCATTTGCAGAACCAGATCGACCAGGAGCTCGACCGGCTCTATCCCAACCCGGCGCTGAAGGCCGCGCGCGTGGTGCTGCGCAAGGGGCGGGAGAATTATCTCTGCCTGCTCAACCTCGCGGAATTGTCCGGCCCGGCGGCCTTGCGCACGCAGGACGCCGTCGCCTTCGGCCTGATGGCGCGCTGGACCATGGCGACGCGCGACGGCGACCTCGCCGGCGGCGACCTGCCCGGCTGGCTTGGCGACATCCTGGGCGCCTCGCGCATCGGCGGCCTCGCCGACCGGCGCGGCGAATGCGTCTACAGCGCCTGCCCGCACTACGGCCGTTGCTTCATCGAGCGCTCGGTGCGCCGCGCGCGCAAGGCCGACATCGTGATCGCCAACCACGCGCTGGTGATGATCCAGGCCGCGCTGGGCGCGGAGGATCAGCGCCTGCCGACGCGCTACGTGTTCGACGAGGGTCATCACCTGTTCGAGGCGATCGACAGCGCCTTTGCCGCGCATCTCACCGGTCAGGAGACGATAGAGCTGCGCCGCTGGCTGCTCGGCGGCGAAGGCAGCGGCCGCGCCGCGCGCGCGCGCGGGCTGCGTCGGCGGATCGAGGACCTGATCCTCGACGATGCCGGCGCCATGGACCTGATGCGCGACATCGCGGAAGCGGCGCGCGCCTTGCCGGGCGACGGCTGGCTGCAGCGCCTGCAGGACCGGCGCCCTAACGGCGCGGTCGAGATGTTCCTGCATGCCCTGCGCCAGGAAGTGCTGGCGCGCGCCGCCGACGATATGATGGGCTATGGCCAGGAGATCGACGCGCGTCCCGTCAACGAGACCGTGCTGACCGCGGCGCTGGCGCTGGACCGCGATCTGCAGCGCCTGCAGACACCGATGCGCGAGCTGGCCAGGCGCCTCGCCAAGCGCTTGGACGACGATGCCGACGTGCTCGATTCCAACACCCGCCTCAGGATCGATGCCATGGTGCGCGGCATCACCCGCCGCGCGGAGACCGAAGTCACCGCCTGGCGCGCCATGCTGCAATCCCTGGCGCAGCCGATGCCGCCGGAATTCGTCGACTGGTTCGCGATCGAGCGCGTGGAGGGACGCGAGCTCGATGTCGGCTTCTACCGCCACTATCTCGATCCCACCAAACCCTTCATCGACGCGGTGGCCAAGCCGGCGCACGGCGTGGTGGTGACGTCGGCGACCTTGACCGACGGCTCGGGCAGCGAAGCGGCCTGGGAAGCGGCGGGCCAGCGGGTGGGCGCGCCGCATCTGGTGGCGCCGGCCCTGCGCGTGCGCGTGCCGTCGCCCTTCGACTATGCCGACCAGACGCGGGTCTTCATCGTCACCGACGTGCCGCGCACGGACACGGCGCAGGTCGCGTCCGCCTATCGCGAGCTGTTCCTGGCGGCGGGCGGCGGCGCGCTCGGCCTCTTCACCGCCATCGCCCGGCTGCGCGACGTGCACAAGCGGATCGCGCCGGCGCTCGAGCAGGCCGGCCTCGATCTGCTGTCGCAGCATGTCGATGCCATGAGCACCGCCTCGTTGATCGACATCTTCCGCGGCGAGCGCGATGCCTGCCTGCTCGGCACCGATGCGATCCGCGATGGCGTCGACGTTCCGGGCCCTGCGCTGCGCCTGATCGTGTTCGACCGCGTGCCGTGGCCGCGCCCGCACCTGCTGCATCGCGCGCGCAAGAGCGTGTTTGGCGGCACCGACTACGACGACCAGCTGGTGCGGCTGAAGCTGAAGCAGGCGTTCGGCCGCCTGATCCGGCGCGCCGACGACCGCGGCGTGTTCGTGCTCTTGGACCGCCAGATGCCCTCGCGCCTGCTCGGCGCCTTCCCCGCGGAGATCACGGTCGAGCGCATCGGCCTTGCCGAGGCAATCGAGAAGACGCGGGCCTTCCTGGAGCCGTATCGCTCCTTCGCGCCATGAGAATCGCGCTCGTTCCAGCGGCAGCCGGCGATTATGAATTTGCGCGCGAAACCTACTATGCCACCATGCGGTGGATCATTGAGCGCCTGTTTGGCTGGAACCAGGCCGAACAAGATGCCAGCTTCGCAACCCAGTTCAGATTGAATGAGGCACGCTTGATCATGATGGATGACCAGCGCGTCGGGTGGATTCAGGTGCAGCAAACCGAAAGCGCCGTCACTTTGCACCAGTTCTACGTGGTGCCTGCACTGCAGCGACGCGGCATCGGCACGCGCGTTCTCGAGATGGTCATCCAGGAAGCGCGCAGCCAGGGAAAACCGCTCAAGGTGGCGGTCGTGAAATTAAACCCGGCGAAGGGTCTCTACGATCGGCACGGCTTCCGTACCACGCACGAGGATGAGTACAAATACTACATGAGTCTCGACTAGATGCGCCTGCATCGCGCCGTGGTGACGACCGAGGCGAGCGTTGAGTCGAGATCGGCGCCTTCCTTGAGCCGTATCGACCGCGCCAGACCTCAGCCGACTCCGATGCCGACATCCGCGCGCAGCCGCGCAAGATCGTGTGACGGCAACACGGCGGCAAGGCTGGCCCACACAGGTTCCGCCGGCGCTCCGCCCTTCATCGCGCTGGCGACCAGCAGCGCGCGTTCCTGGGGTGACAGGGCTGGTGCCTGGCTTGTCAGGTCATGGATCTGTTCCGTGGCCGTTCGCGAGGCGGCGAATGTCCGGATGACGGCGAAGATCTCTTCGTCCGTGCAGGTGTCCCATAGGGCAGACATGCCAGCACGCTCTTCGGCATCGATGTGGCCAAGATAAGCGGACAGCATGCGGCACCAGGCGCGATACAGCTCCATGCCGACTTCGAACGTATTTCCCGACGCGCTCTGCACAGCGTCGAGCTTGTCCTCAAGTTCCCTCAGCACAGGTTCAAGATCGCGATGCTCCTGTTCCAGCATCGCCGCCACTTTCGGCGCTCGGGCCAGCAGCAGCGGGTGGATGAACCGCTCTTCGTTCTCCGCATGCCGACGCAGCCCGGCCAACGCCGCGCGCAGCCGCGCGGCGAGCGCATCGACCTTGGCAGTATCCTCGTGATCAGCACGGCCCAGTTCGACCGCGAGGCTGAACAAATGCGCACGCTGTCCCTTGTGGACGTTGCGGTATAGATCAATCCTGGCCATCCGGCATTCTCCAAGGTAACATGAATACATCTTGTCAAAATGACAACATGTTGTCAATAGGAAGCGCATGAGCAGATCTGCACACGATGCCTATGCCTTGCTGGTCGCCAGGGTTTTCCAGGCGGCTGGAGAGATGCGCCGCAGCGGCGAAGTGATCGCGGCCGAAGTCGGTCAGACCCAGGCCCGATGGCAGTTGATGTCCGTCCTGTCCGGGGGTCAGTGGACCGTGCCGGACGCCGCGCGCGAACTCGGCGTGACGCGCCAGGGCGTGCAGCGGATCGCCGATGAGTTGGTTGCTGACGGGCTCGCGCAGTATATGCCCAACCCGCGCCATCAGCGCTCGCCCTTGGTGCAGTTGACGGCACGCGGCCGCGATACGCTGGCGAAGATCACGGCGGCCGCGCGCCGCACCAACCAGAAGATGGCGCGCATGTTTACGACTGAACAGCTCGATCAGACCCGCGCGTTTCTCAGCCGTATCATAGCGGCATTACAGGAGCACTCGTCCGATGCTCACACGCCGAGATAGGACAGCAGCCATGACAATGTGACGACCGAGGCGAGCGTGGAGCCGAGGATGATGCCGGTCGCGCGCCGGACATAGGTGTCGTTCTGCGATGCCAGCACGAACACCAGCGATCCGGTCGGCAAGGCAGCGAGCAGCAGCAGCACCCTGTGCCAGTCGGGATCGACCGGGATCAGCCAGACGACCACCGCGAAGGTCGCGAGCGGATGCAGCACCAGCTTCAAGGCGGACATAGCGGAGACCTCTAGCAGGTCGCCCTTGAAGCTCTTGCCCACCATGAACAGCCCCATCGCGAACAGCGCGGCGGGCGGCGCCGCGGCGCCCATGATGTCGCAGAAGGTGAGAATCGGCGTCGGAACCTCGATCGAGAACGCAGAGGCGAGAATGCCCGCAATCGCCGACAGCACCAGCGGCGAACGGAAAACGCCCATGAAGGCGTCGCGCGCAACATGCAGGCGCCGGCTCGCGGTCGAGCGCTGTGCCTCGATCCACAGGATGTAGAAGCCCATGACCAGCGCGCCGTTGACGATGGTCGCAAGAATTGCGGGCAGCGCCGCCTCCTGCCCGAACGCGGTGATGGCGAGCGGGATGCCCATGTAGCCGGTGTTGGAGAAGATCGCCGCCATGCTCTGGACGGCGAGGGCCGGGCCGCGCGTGCGGAACACGATGCGGCCGACGATCAGCGCCGCCACGGCGCTCGCCAGCAGGCCCAGCAGGTAGGCGCCGAGGTAAGGCCAGTTGAAGATCTGCGACAATTCGACCTTGGCCAGCGAGCCGAAGAACAAGGCGGGCAGGGCGGCGAAATACACGAAGCCGTTCAGCGCCTCGCTGCCGCCCGGGCCGAGCAGGCGAAACCGCCCGCAGGCGTAGCCGGCAAGGACGATGGCGAAGACGGGAAGAACGACATTGACGACGGCCTGCATGCGGCCGCGACCTTGGCAGAGCGCCAGCCGTCGGTCCAGAGAGCATGCGTCGCACCGGCGGCCGCTTCGGCGGCAGATGCTGCTATGGGTGCTTGAGTTTCCGGCCGTGGCCGCTAGAGTGCGGGCGAACTGGATCGACATGAAAAGCGAGCTGCCGGATGATCAATCACCACGCTGCCCTCATCTACACCATGGTCATCATGGCGGCCGCCGATCGCGATGTCTCGGACGCGGAGCTGGGCGCGATGACCGAGATGGTCGGACACCTGCCGGTGTTCCGCGACTATGACAAGTCGATGATCTCGAAGACCTCGGCCGCCTGCGGGGAGTTGCTGAAGGGCGAGGACGGTCTCGACAAGATCCTGAAGCTGATCCGCGCGGGGTTGCCGGAGAAGCTGCGCGAGACCGCCTATGCGCTGGCCTGCGACGTCGTCGCCGCCGACCAGACCGTGACGCGGGAGGAGGCGCGGCTGCTCGACCTGCTGCGCTACGAGCTGCAGATCGGCAAGCTGGTCGCCGCCGCCATCGAGCGCGGCGCCCGCGCGCGGCATTTGACGCTGGGCTAGCGGCGCAACCGCTTCAGCGCGTCTTCGCCGCGCAACCTTTTGAGCGTGTCTTCGCCGCGCGGCGACAGGCGATACCCGACCTCCAGGCTTTCCGTCAGGCCGAGATCCTTCAGCCGCCGCACGCGCGGCTTGAACGCATCCTTCTCCAGCCCGAGTTCGCGTGCGAGCTGTTCGGCCCGGGTCGCGGGGCGGCGCGCGATGATGTCGAGGGTCGCGCAAACCCAAGCACCGCCCTTTGCGAGGGCATCCATCCGCTTCAGCTTGGCCTCAAGATCAGCCCAGGCTTCGCTGGTCAGCTTGGCCTGGCGCAGCGCAATACGCGGATCGGCGCCGGCGAACCGCACCACGATGCGATAGATCGATCCTTCCGCGACCAGATTCAGCTCGCGCCTCAACGCGGCGCGTGATGCAAATCCGGCGCGCTTCGCGTCGGCATCGGTGACGTTGCTCACGGCATCGACGCGGTCGATCGCCAGCATGCCGACCGCGCTCTTGAGGCTGCCGCCGGCCTTGACCGTCGGGCGTCGCCACTTGCGGAACACCAGCGAAACGCGCCCGTCCCGGATCGCCTCCAGGGCGGCGCGCTTCAGCAGCATCAGACCGGCTGGGTCTTCGCGTAGTCGAAATAGAGCGCGCGCGCGCGGCGATAGACCGGGCCCGGCTGGAAGTCGCGCGTCTCGAAGCGCGTCACCGGCAGCACCTTGGCGTAGTTGCCGGTGGAGAACATCTCGTCGCAGCTTTCGAGATCCGCGACCGTGATGTCGCGCTCTTCCGCCTTCACGCCGTTGTCACGCAGCAGCTTCAGCACGCGCTGACGGGTGATGCCGTTGAGGAAGGTGCCGTTGGGCTTGGGCGTCATGACAACGCCGTCCTTCACGATGAAGATGTTGGAGCCGGAGAACTCCGCGACCAAGCCGTCGGGGCCGAGCATCACGGCATCGTCGAAGCCGCGCTTCTGCGCCTCGGCCTGGGCGCGGCCGGCCTGTGCATAAAGCCCGACCGCCTTGGCATCGGTGGTGGCGGAGTCCGGTCCCGGCCGGCGGTATCTGGTGAGGCAGACCGACATCGGGCCGGGCTGCGGCAGCGGCGTCACGCTGAGCGAGACGATCAGCCGCGTGCTCTCCGGATCAGGCACCAGGCCGCCCTTCTCCGCCCACATGAAGGGGCGCAGATAGAGCGCCGTGCCGTGCGGGAACTTGCGGATGCCCTCGCGCAGGATCGCCTCGATCTCCTCTGCGCTCTTGGGCGACTTGAGGCCGAGATTGGCGGCGGAGCGGATCGCGCGCTCGCAATGCAGGGTGAGATCGGGCGCGCAGCCATCGAAGGCGCGGGCGCCGTCGAAGATCGCCGCGCCCAGCCAGATCGCCTGGTCCCACGATTTCATGATCAGCGGATCGCCCTCGATCCACGTGCCGTCCATCCAGTTCAGCTTGTCCACGGGTCTTGCCCCTGCATGTTCGCTCTCAGAGAAGCGCGAGCATAATCAAGGGGCTTGCTTGAATCGAGACTGCGTTCGTCCGGCAAAGGCGTCGAAACGCGTGCGGGTACAATCGGGGCCGAAATAAAGCGGGCGACCGGAACAAACCGATCGCCCGCTTCCCCAAGTCGGCGTAGCCGACGCCAACGAAACTGTCAGATTACTGTGTGGCCCAGACCACCCGCGCGATCCAGCGGATGTCGCCGGACTTGAAGAACGACCCGGCGGCCGAATCGGTCAGCGATTCGAGATAGAGGCCTTCCGCCTCCTGCCGGCCGACGCGGCGCAGCATCACCGAGCCGGACGTGGCGCCGACCGCGATGCGATCGCCGCGGCGCACTTCCTGCTCGGGCGAGGCGATCACGATATCGCCGTCGCGATAGACCGGATCGAACTCGTGGCCGTTGATCTCGATCGCGAAGGCGGTGCGGTCGACGATGCCCGGCGCATTGAAGCGGCCCCAGGCGCTGCCCACCGGCTGGCCGTTCTGATCGAAGCAGCTCTCGGTCGCGAGGCGCGCCAGCGCCACCACCGGAATCGACTTGCCGGCCGCGCCGCGGCCCGCCAGCTTGCCGCCCTGGAAGGCGGTGCCTTCGCCGGTGCCTGGGGCGCCGGTGAGCTGCACGAAGCTGGAGAAACTCTCGCCCGTCACGGTCAGGATCTTGGCGACCGATTCGGTCGAAGGCCAGCGTGGACGACCCTCGCGCGTGATGCGCTTGCTGGGATTGAATGCGGTGGGGTCAAGGCCCGCCCGCCGCGCCAAGCCCGATGCCGACAGGCCATGCTTGGCTGCCAATCGATCGATCCCGCGCCACACGTCCGCATGCTGGAGCATCGGAACAAGACCGGGCCGTACACTGCTCTCACTCGGGCGGTCCACGGGACTGCCCTCGATGCCGTTGTTCAGCATTTTTCACCCCTCCCAACCACTCGAACCAAGGCTGCAACTGGGCTGCCCACAGGCCCGATGCCCCTTCACTCTGGCGGCAATGTACTCCCATCGAACCTGAAAATATTCAGCGCAGAGGTATAGGTAGGTCCAACGATATAGGTGGGGGTTCTGACCATTCGCCGGGCTTTGCTGTGGCCTTGCTGACGGATCGACGGCCATTTGGTCAGATGCCGGCCCAGCTGCTATAAGTCCGCTGATACTCTGGGGGCTTTCGATAATGGACATTTATTCCGCCATAAAGACCGTTCTGTGGCGGCTTGATCCCGAGCGTGCCCATCATGTTGCCCTATGGGCATTGTCTCACAATCTGGTCCCCGCCGCGGCCGAACCTGACGACCCCCGGCTGTCGGTCGCGGTGCTCGACCGCCGCCTTCCGAATCCGATCGGCCTTGCCGCCGGCTTCGACAAGGATGCCAAGGTCTGGCGCCAGGCCGGGCGCCTCGGCTTCGGCTTTGTCGAGGTGGGTTCCGTCACGCCGCGCCCGCAATCCGGCAACCCGCAACCCCGCCTGTTTCGCCTGGCGAAGGACCGCGCGGTGATCAACCGCATGGGCTTCAACAACGCGGGCATCGAGGCGATGGCAGCGCAGCTGGCATCGCGCCAGCGGGGCGGCGCGCTCGTCCTCGGCATCAATCTCGGCAAGAACAAGGAGACCGAGGATGCCACCGCCGACTACGAGATCGGCGCCCGCCGCCTCGGACCATTCGCGGACTACATGGTCATCAACGTCTCCTCGCCCAACACGCCGGGCCTGCGCGCGCTGCAGGGCAAGGCGCCGCTGGCGGCGCTGGTCGCACGCACCCATGGCGCGCTGGTCGAGGCCTGCGGCACGAGCGCGCCGCCGCTGCTGCTCAAGATCGCGCCGGACCTGACCAGCCAGGATCTCGCCGACATCGCCGAGGTCGCGCTGGAGGGGCGCCTCTCCGGCCTCATCGCCACCAACACCACCATCGCCCGGCCATCCGGGCTCGACGCGCGCTACGCATCCGAGGGCGGCGGCTTGAGCGGACGGCCCCTGTTCGAGCCGTCGACCGCGATCCTCCGCGCGCTCTATCGCTTGACGCAGGGCAAGCTGCCCATCATCGGTGTCGGCGGCGTGGCGAGCGGGGCCGACGCCTATGCCAAGCTGCGCGCCGGGGCCACCCTGGTACAGCTCTACTCGGCCCTGGTGTTCGAAGGGCCGGGCTTGGTGCGGCGGATCAAGCGCGACCTGCTGCATTGCCTGGAGCGCGACGGCCTGCGCACCATCGGCGAGGCGGTGGGGCTCGATCACCGATCGGATTCTTAATGCGGCGTTAACCGAGAGCGCGCTAGGACCTGGAACCAGCATGTCGGGATTTCGTGCCTTTCTGCCTTGCCTGATCTACGTCGTGCCCGCCGCGCTGATCGCGCTCGGCCTGCCGCCGCGCGTCAGCGACCTCCCGCCCGGCATGGCGCTCATCTTCGGAATGATCGTGTTGCTGGGCGGCGCCGTGCTGCATCTCGGCTATGCCTTGCTGCGCGCGCGCGAACGCAGCGACGGCGAGGTCGCCGGCGCGATGGAGGCGGTCGCGCATCTGGAGCGCGTGCAGCGCCGGCTCGAAGGCGACCTCGGGCAGATGCGCAACGCGCTCGCCGACCTGCAGGCCCGGCCGGAGCAGAATGTCGGCGCCGTGGTCGCCGAAGTGAAGGTGCTGCAGTCGCTGGTGGAGCGGCTCTATTCCGCGCGCGCCGCCGCGCCACA
>DATFDU010000100.1:0-2039 GCA_035251915.1 Dongiaceae bacterium
CCAATCCCGAGCGTTCGCGGAGGATCTGGCAGATGAATTCAAAATCGGTCACGGTCATGCAGCCATCCTCGAAATGGCCTTGCGCACATAAGGCCCGATATCGGAAAGCGGCAACACGGCGCTGCACAGGCCGGCGCTGGCGACGGCGCCCGGCATGCCCCATACGACGCTGGTCGCCTCGTCCTGCGCAGCGATGACGCCGCCGGCGGCCGACAGCTCCTCGCCGCCCTTCAATCCATCCGTGCCCATGCCGGTCAGGATCACGGTCATCACCTTGCCGTTGTAGGCCTTGGCGAGCGACCGCAGCATCGGGTCGACCGCCGGCCGGCAGAAATTCTCCGGCGGATTCTTGTCGAGATGCAGCACCTTGCGCCCGCCCTCGGCCGTCACCGTCATATGGAAATCGCCCGGCGCGACGTAGATGCGCCCCGGCGTCACCGGCTCGCCGTCCTTGGCCTCGGCGGCGGGCATTCCGCTCGCCTGGCCCAGATGCTCGGCCAGAATGGTGGTGAAAGTGGCGGGCATGTGCTGCGTCACGAACACCGGCAGGTTGGTCACCTTGCCCATCATCTGGAACACCTTGAACAGCGCCTGCGGGCCGCCGGTCGACGACCCGATCGCGATGCAGTCCGGCCGGAACAGCGTCGGCACGTCGCGCAGCTTGACCGGACCCGCCGGAAAGCGCCGTGCGCCGGTGCTGACCGGCTCGGCGCCCGGCGTGGCTGTGGACCCGCGGCGGCGGCGCGCAACGGCGCCCCAGCTCTTCACCTTGGAAATGAGCTCGCGCTTGAACTCTTCCGCCGAATTGATTTCGCCCGTCGAGGTCGGCTTTGGCACGTAGTCCGCCGCGCCCTTCGACAACGCCTTCATGCTGATCGACGCGCCCTTCAGCGTCAGGGTCGAGGCCATGATGACCTGGATGCCGGGCCGCGCCGCCAGCAATTGCGGCAGCGCCGTCATGCCGTCCATGACCGGCATCTCGATGTCCAGCACCACGACGTCGATCTCGGTCCTGGTGACTTCGTCGATCGCCGCCTTGCCGTTGCTGGCGCTTGCGACGACCTTGATTCCGGGGTCGCTGTCGAGGGATCGCGTCAGGAGACCGCGGATGACATGGGAGTCATCGACCACCAGGACACGAATCGGCGTCGATCCCGTGGTTCCGCTCTTCTGTAGGCCAATCTCCCTCACGCCCGTCTCCCGGCAATACGCACGTCTTCAGTCCCGGCCGCCCCAGGTCAGATCAGACCGACCTGCGTGAACTTGGACTCGATGATCTCGCTGTCGAACGGCTTCATGATGTATTCGTTGGCGCCGGCGCCGATCGCCTCCTGGATGTGGGCGATATCGTTCTCGGTCGTGCAGAACACAACCACGGGCATCTGCCCGCCTTCCGCCTTGCGCAGCTCGCGCAGGAAGTCGATGCCGCTCATCACCGGCATGTTCCAGTCCAGCAGGATCGCGTCGGGCATGCGCTTCAGGCACGCATCCATCGCCTTGCGACCGTCCTCCGCCTCTTCGATCTCGAAATTGAGACCTTCGAGGATCTTTCGGGCGACCATTCGAACGACCTTCGAATCATCCACCACCAGACAGCTCTTCATCGTGTAGCTCCGCCCCTATAGCGACGCCGCTAGGCGACGTCCTTGTGACCACCAAAATTCAGAAGCGACCCGACGGACAGAACGACCAGCAATGCGCCGTTCAGCCGGTAGATGCCGTCCGAGAACTCGCGCAGGCGCGCATTCAAGGTCGGCGGATTGCGCTGATAGTCCTTCATGTTGAGGCTCAGCACTTCGCCCACCGCATCGACCAGCAGGCTGTAGAGCTCGCCCTGGTGCTCGACCACCACCGACATCGGCGGCTTGCCCTCTTCCTTCTTGGGCATGCCGAGGCGGAGGCGCACGTCGATCGCGGTCACGATCCGGCCGCGCAGGTTGAGCGAGCCGGCGACCTCGGGCGGCGCCAGCGGCACCCGCGTGATCTGCTGCGAGCCCAGCACGTCCTGGACGTTGAGGACCGGGATGCCGAACATCTGC
>DATFDU010000101.1:0-9252 GCA_035251915.1 Dongiaceae bacterium
TGTTCGGCGCGAAGCCGACATGACCGCCTTCGCCGGAGATCACTGCCCAGGCGCTCCTGCCCGCCGGCACGAAGGCGCCAACGCCAAGGCCAGTGCCCGGGCCGATCACCAGGCTGACCGACGTGGGATCGGGCGTGCCGGGGCGCAGCTCCGCCAGTTGCGGGCCCTTCAGGATCGGTACCGAGGCGGCCAGCGCTTCGAAATCGTTGATCACGACGAACCGCTCGAATCCGAAATGCCGACGCAGGTCTTCCTTCACGAAGCGCCAGGAGGAATTGGTGAGCTTGATCTCCGCGCCCTTGGCGGGACAGGCGACGGCGAAGCATGCCTGCTTCGGGCGCGGCCGCTTCAGCTCGGCGAAATAAGCGGCCACCGCTTCTTCGATCTTCGGAAATTTCGCCGCATGCAGGACGCGCAGCTCGTGCAGCGCACCCTCACCGTCGCTGACGGCGAAGCGGGCATTGGTGCCGCCGATGTCGGCGACCAGCAGGTCGGTGTTCTGTGGCATGCGTCACGCCGCTCCCAGCAGCGTGATGGCGCCCTGCTCAGGCTGCGTCGCGGTGTTGCGCATCGATGCGAACAGCTCGCGGCCGAAGCCGAATGCCGACTTGCGCGGATCAGGCCGCCACTGCGGACGCGCGTTCCATTCCGCTTCCGGCACCTCCGCCGTCAGGGTCATATGCTCGGAGTCGAGCGACACCACGTCGCCCTCATGCAGCTTGCCGATCGGCCCTTCGTTGGCCGCTTCGGGCGAGACATGGATGGCCGCGGGCACTTTGCCGGAGGCGCCCGACATGCGGCCGTCGGTCACCAGCGCGACCTTGTAGCCGAGATCCTGGATCACGCCGAGCGCGGGCGTCAGCTTGTGCAGCTCCGGCATGCCGTTGGCGCGCGGCCCTTGCCCGCGCACCACCACGATGGCGTCGCGGTGCAGCTTGCCTTCCTTGAAGGCGGCCAGCACCTGGTCCTGGTCGTCGAAGATCGCCGCCGGCGCGCGCACCACCCGATGCTGCGGCTTCACCGCCGACACCTTGATGATCGAGCGGCCGAGGTTGCCGGTCAGCAGGCGGATGCCGCCCTCGGCATCGAACGGGTCGTCGGCCGGACGAAGCACATCGCGGTCGCCGCTCTGCCTGGGACCGTCGCGCCAATCCAGCTTGCCGTCGTTCAGCCACGGCTCGCGGGCATAGGCAGCGAGCCCCTTGCCGACCACGGTCTCGACGTCGCCGTGCATCCGGCCGGTGGCCAGCAGCTGGGCAATCACGAAGCCGGTGCCGCCGGCCGCCTGGAAGTGGTTCACGTCGGCCTGGCCGTTGGGATAGACCCGCGCCAGCAGCGGCGTCGCGCGAGAAATGTCGGAGATGTCGGTCCAGTCGATGTGGATGCCGGCGATCGCCGCCATCGCGACCAGATGGATGGTGTGGTTGGTCGACCCGCCCGTCGCCACCAGGGCCGCGATCGCGTTCACGATGGCACGCTCGTCGATCACCTCGCCCATCGGGCGGTAGTCGTTGCCCTGCGCGGTGATTTGCGCGGCACGCTGGGTCGCCGCGCGGGTCAGCGCGGCGCGCAGCGGCGTGCCCGGATTGATGAAGGCGGCGCCGGGCAGATGCAGGCCCATCGCCTCCATCATCATCTGGTTGGAATTGGCGGTGCCGTAGAAGGTGCAGGTGCCGGGCGCGTGATAGGATTCCGATTCCGCGCGCAGCAGCTCCGTGCGCCCGACCTTGCCTTCGGCGTAGAGCTGCCGGATGCGCGCCTTCTCGGGGTTCGGCAGGCCGCTCGGCATCGGTCCGCCCGGCACGAAGATCACCGGCAGGTGGCCGAACGCGAGCGCGCCCATGAACAGGCCCGGCACGATCTTGTCGCAGATGCCGAGCGTGAGCGCGGCATCGAACATGCCATGCGTCAGCGCGACTGCGGTCGACAGCGCAATCACGTCGCGGCTGAACAGCGACAGCTCCATGCCCGGCTGGCCCTGCGTGACGCCGTCGCACATGGCGGGCGTGCCGCCGGCGAACTGCGCCACCGCGCCGACCTCGTCGGCGGCCTGCTTGATCAGCGGCGGATAGTCGCCGTACGGCTGGTGCGCCGACAGCATGTCGTTGTAGGCCGAGACGATCCCGATGTTCGGCGCGGTATCGGCGGCCAGTGCCTGCTTATGCTGGGAGTCGCACGCGGCAAAGCCGTGCGCCAGGTTGCCGCACGACAGATGCGTGCGCTGCGGCTTCTGCATCCGTGCCGCCTGCATGCGCTCCAGGTAGTCCCGCCTGCTATCCGCACTCTTGGCCTTGATCCGCTCCGTGACCTCCTGGATGGCTGGATTCAACTGGGTCATGCGGCACTCACTCGGTCCAAAGGAATTCCAGGTCGTCCTTGCGGTGGGACAGCAGTGTTGCAATCGGCGTGTTGCCGGTGCCGGCCAGGGCCTGCAGCGCCACGGTGCGTTTTGGGCGCCCGGAGATCGCCACCAGGATCAGCCGCGAATGGAGCAGCGCCGAGATCGTCAGCGACATCCGCGCGTAGCCGTTCTGCTGCTTGTCGACCGCCACGGCCAGAGCCGGATTGTGGAGATCGAGCCCGGCCTTGGTCTCCGGCAGTCCAGGAAACAACGAGGCGAAATGGCCGTCGGTTCCCATGCCCAGCAGCACCACGTCGAACGGCCGCGGCATCGCGCTGATCGTGCGCTCTGCCTCTGCCACCGCAGCGCTGGGCCGAGGCTTGTCGATATAGAGCGGATGGAAATGCGCCGACCTCGCCTGGTTGCGCAGCAGCGAATGCCGCACGAGGTATGCGTTGCTGTCGCGATGGCTCGCCTTGACCCAGCGTTCGTCGGTCAGGCCGACATGCACCTTCGGCCAGTCCAGATGCAGCTGCGACAGGCGGTTGAAGATCGGCTGCGGCGTGGTGCCGCCCGCCACCACCAGGCTGGCGGCACCGCGCGAGGCGATGCTGCCGTCCAGCAGTTCCACGATCTTGTCCGCGGCCTTGTTGGCCCAGCTTTGGCGGTCAGGACAATCGGTCCAGCGGACCTGGGTACCAAGCGGTGGTTTCTCAAGCATCTTCCTCATGCCAAGTCCTACCATCGCGTTCGATGAGCGCGATGGCGGCGCTCGGCCCCCAAGAGCCGGCCGTGTACGGCCTCGCCGGCACATTCAGTTGTTGCCAGGAATCCAGAATGGAATCGGTCCAGCGCCACGCCGCCTCGACCTCGTCCACCCGCATGAACAGGGTCGGCCGGCCACGAATCACATCCAGGAGCAGGCGCTCGTAGGCATCCGGGATGATGCTGCCGAAGGTATCCGCGAAACTAAGATTGAGCGCGGCCTGCTGCAGGCGCAATTCGCCCGGGCCAGGCCGCTTGTTCAGCATCTGGAACCGCACGCCCTCGTTCGGCTGCAGCCGCATGATCAGGCGGTTGGACGGCGGCATCGCGCCATAGGTCGGATAGATGAAATGCGGCGGCGCCTTGAACTGCACCACGATCTCGGAGCAGCGCTGCGGCAGCCGCTTGCCGGTGCGCAGATAGAACGGCACGCCGGACCAGCGCCAGTTGTCGATCTCGGCGCGGATCGCGACATAGGTCTCGCGGCCGCTCGAATCCTTGGCGTCGGTTTCGTCCAGATAGCCCGGCACCGGCTGACCGTCGATCGCGCCGGCGCGATACTGGCCGCGCACAGTCGAGTTCGCCGCGTCCTGGCCGGACAGCATGTTGAGCGACTTCAGCACCTTCACCTTCTCGTCGCGCACGGAATCCGCATCGAGCGTGATCGGCGGCTCCATCGCAGTCAGGCACAGCACCTGGAGCAGGTGGTTCTGCACCATGTCGCGCAGCGCGCCCGAGGCGTCGTAATAGCTCCACCGCCCGCCGACCCCGACCGTCTCCGCCACCGTGATCTGCACATGGTCGATGTGGGTGCGGTTCCACAACGGCTCGAACAGCGAGTTGGCGAAGCGCAGCACCATCAGGTTCTGCACCGTCTCTTTGCCGAGATAATGGTCGATGCGGTAGATCTGCCCCTCGGCGAACACCTTGCCGACCGCTTCGTTGATGGCACGCGAGGAAGCGAGGTCATGGCCGAGCGGCTTTTCCAGCACCAGCCGGGTCACCGGCGTCACCAGCTCGGCACGCCCGAGATTGGCTGCGGTCGGGCCGAACAGGTTGGGCGCCGTTGCGAGATAGAAGACGCGCACGACCGACTGCCGGTCTTTCAGCGCGGATTTCAGCGCCCCGAAGGCATCCGGATTGGTCGCATCCATCCCGACATATGACAGGCGTTTGGAGAACCGATCCCAAACTTCCGGATGGAGCGGCTTGCCCTTGGTCGAGAACTCGATGCAGGACTCCTCGACCAGCCTGATGAAGTCGTCAGGACTCATCTCGCCGCGCGACACGGCGACGATGCGGCCATCCGGCGGCAAGCGGTTATCGCGGTCCAGCTCGTAGAGCGCGGGGAGCAGTTTGCGCTTCGCCAGATCGCCGCGGCCGCCGAACACGACCATATCGAATGGCTCGGAAATCAGGGGATTACGCTGAGTACTCGGCGTCGGCATTTCCATCGTGCAGTCATGCGGCAGCCGCGCCCAAGACCGCCCGGCACCGCCGCAGATCGGATCGCTGGAATTTTCCAATCCCTGCTGATCGCGGGGCGCTGGGGTCTACGCGGGGATCGGCCGCCCTCTCCCTGTCGTCAATTGGCCTTGGCCGAACCATTAGCGCAACCTGCCAGCAGCCGCAAATAAACAAGCCGGCTTGCGGCAAAAAACACAGTTTTCCCGCGGAGATCGCAGCGATTCTTAACGCAGTGTGGCCCGCAAGCCGCCCCTCAGCGGGTCACATGCTCACCCGGATGCGCATATTCCCGCGGGTGGGTCGAAACCGCCCGCGAAGCCGTGGCGACCCCGGCCGCAATGGCGTCCCGGAAGGAGCTCCCCTGCGCAGTGGCCGCCAGGTAGGCCGCATTGAACACATCGCCGGCGCCCGCGGTGTCGAGCACGGTGACCGCCGGCGCAGGAACATGGAGGATGGTCCCGTCCTTCATGCCTGACGCCCCCATCGGCCCGCGCTTCGCGACCACGCAGCCGCCGCGCGGCATGATCTGCGCAGCGGATTCCATGGCGGCCTCGATGTTCGTCGCTGCGAAGATCGACAGCAGCTCGACCTCGTTGAGCAGCAGGTGATCGCAGCGTGCCGACCATGCGAGGCAACGCGCTCGGGTTTCGGGTGACCAGCCCGTCACCGGCCAGCCGGTATCGACCGCAATCCGGACATCGTGCTCCGCGAGGAGATCGAACAGAAGGTCATACTCGGCTGCCAGGCGTTCGGTCAGGAAGCTGCCGACCACGAGCGCGATGCCGCCCCGCAACGCCTTCAGATCCAGTGCTTGCCGGACGTGCTCGAGGCTCAGGCGCGTTAGGTGCCCGTGCGTGGTGAGGAACGTCCGCTCGGAATTCGGATGCGCGATGCCGACCGAGAACGTCGTCGGGCAGGATTCGCGCGGCCACGCCGTGCTGTGCGCGGAGAACACGTTGCGCAGCCAATCGCCGAGCACATCGTTGCCGGTGTTGGCGGCGGCCTGGAACGGAACGTTCATTGCCATCCACGCCAGCGCAGTGTTCCCGACGCAGCCGGCCGGCCGCACGTCGCCGTGCGCAACCATGGATTCCGTGCCCGGGCTCAGCACCGGCGGACAGTCACCAACGATGATGTCGACGTTCACATTGCCGACGATCGCCAAGGGTCGCATCGAGGTCTATTCCGAGCGCGTGATCTTGGTGGTGCGCAGCGGCACGCCGACGTCCGAGACCCGCTGACCGGCAAGCCCGATCGCCAGCCGCTGGGCAGTCGGCAGCATGGTCAGGGTCGCGGCCATGCCGCTTGCCTTCGGAAAGCGCAGGATCAGGTCGCCATGGACCGCATCCGACCCCGACGTATCGAACACCACCGTGGGCGATGCGCCGGCCACCGTATCGCGCGCCAGGCCGCCGACCAGCGATGCGGCCGGTTCGTCGGCGCAGAAATGCACGGCGCCAAGAGATGGCCCCAGCGCCTCCAGCGGCCCGTGGCGGAACTGCCCGCCCTCCAGCGCATAGGCCGGCATGCGCGCCAGCTCCATGGTGCTGAGCGCGGCCGCCTCCGCCAGCCCGCGCAGCGTCCGGCCGGAATAGATCACCGCCCTGGCCGGCTTCAGCAGCTTGATCGCCGCCGTCACGTCGAGGCGCACCCGCGCGCGCAGCGCAGACAGGGACGGCTGGGCGTCGAGACCGAGCGCGGACAGTACCGCCAGATGCAGGGCCAGCGTGATCATCAGGCTGCGCGTCGCGGCAAACGCGCGTTCGCTGCCACCGGCGCCGACCAGCGATGGCACGGCGCGCGCCAGCGCAGAGGCTGCTTCGAGCGTGATGCCATAGCAGGCGCCATGCCCGGAGAGGTCCGCGAGCATGCGATGAACCTCCGCCGACTCCCCGGATTGCGACGTCACGACGACGACCGCATCGCTCAAGTCCAGCGGCGAATAGAGCTGTTCCGATAAGGTGACGGCCAGCGCCTGAATGCCCTGGGCGCGATACTCGACCTCGACCATGCGGTTGACGGCATGCGAGCCGCCCATGCCAAGCAGCACCACGCGTGGGCGCAAGCGCAGCGCATCTGCGATGCGGTCGGCCAGATCGGCCGCACTCTCGATCGAGGCGAGCGCATCTTCGTGCTGCCGCGCCATCTCGCTTTCGATCGCCATCAGGCCTTCGCCGGTGATGTTGCCGACACTCATCCTGCCGCTCGCTCCCGTTTCAGGGCGGCCATCATACCGACAGCCATGGCGATTCCCTAGTGTCCGCCTCGCAGTAGACTATCAACCGCTGCGCGAGTGTCCAAATAAGGTCAGAAATTGGTTGTCACAGCTTTATCCTTTTTCGATGGATCGTCATTTTCATAGATTTCCGGCATCTGCCACGATCGGACAAAACAATGAAATGCTGACATCAGGCGTGAGGGGGATGGGGCGATTTCTGATCCTCCTGATGCTGGTCGGCGTGCCGCTCGGCATGGCTGGTCCTGCCATGGCGGCGAACATCGTGGTCGATGCTCGCACCGGCACCGTCCTCTCGGCAGACTCACCCAATCATCTCTGGTATCCAGCTTCGCTCACCAAGCTGATGACGGTCTACATCGCCTTGGCTGAGATCCAGGCGGGGCGCCTGCGCTTCGAGGACGACATCAAGGTCTCGCTGCACGCGGCGCGGCAGAGCCCGGTCAAGTTCGGCCTGCGCGTCGGACAGGTCATCACGGTGCGCGATGCGATCAACGCGGCCATCGTCGCATCCGCCAACGACGCCGCGGTCGCATTGGCAGAGAGGATTGCGGGGACCGAAAGCGCCTTTGCCGCACGCATGACCGGCATGGCCATGGAGCTCGGCATGTTCCGCACCTTCTTCGAGAATGCCAGCGGCCTTCCCGCCAGCAACCAGGTCACCACGGCGCGCGACCTCGCGATCCTGGCGACCGCGTTCCTGCGCGACTTCCCGCAGCACTACACCTTGTTCAACCAGCGCAGCGTCACGGTCGGCAAGCGCAGCCGCGGCACGGTCAACTCCATCCTCGGCGCCTACGACGGCGCCGACGGCATGAAGACCGGTTTCACCTGCGCCTCCGGCTACAACATGGTGGCGTCGGTCGAGCGCGATGGCCGGCGCCTGATCGGCATCGTGCTCGGCAGCCGCAACGGCGGCGCGCGCACCCTGGAGATGAAGCGGCTGCTCGATGCCGGCTTCTCCGCCAGCACGGCGCCGAGCACCACCTTGATCGCCCTCGCCGATCAAATGACCGACGCCGATGCCGGCGCGCCGCCCACGATCCTCAGCGGCAGCAGCTGCGCCGCGCCGGACCTGGTCGGCAGCACCATCATCGACTCCGCCGACGAGCTCAGCGGCTGGGCCGTGGCGCTCGGCGACTACCGCAATCGCGCCAAGGCGCAGAGGGCCTTGCAGAACGCACAGGCGAAGCTCGGCAGGGCAGCGGGCGCCGGCCAGCCTGCGATCATCAAGAAGGGCATTGGCGGCATTACGCGCTACAGCGTGCTGCTGTCCGGTCTCAAGCAGGCCTCGGCGCAGAAGACCTGCAAGATCCTGACCGGCAAGAAGGCCTATTGTGTCACGCTCAGTCCGAAGCTGATCGCCAACCGCTACTGACCCCGCATTGTCAGGACCGGCCCTGCGTGCCAGGATCGCTCCGGCTTGACCATGGGGACTCGCGATGGCGGCAATCGATGTGGCGCGCTCCTTGCCATTCTGGAAAGGCAAGGTCGAGCCCAGGCCGATCAAGGGCGGCATCACCAATGCCAACTTCCTGGTGGAGGATGCCGGCCAGCGTTATTTCGTGCGCGTCGGCGAGGACATCCCGATCCATGGCGTGATGCGCTTCAACGAGTGTGCCGCCAGCCGCGCCGCCGCGGCGTGCGAACTGTCACCGGAGCTGCTGCACCAGGCGCCTGGTGCGTTGGTGTTCCGCTACATCGAAGCCAAAACCCTGAATGCCGAGGACGTTCGCCCGCGCGCCATGCTGGAGCGCATCCTGCCGCTGCTGCGCACGTGCCACCGCGAGATGCCGAAGCACGTGCGCGGGCCGGCGCTGATCTTCTGGGTGTTCCATGTCGTGCGCGACTACGCCCACACGCTGAAGGAAGGCAACAGCCGGCACCTGCGGGACCTTCCGGCCTTGCTGCGCATGGCCGATGAACTGGAGCGCGCCGTCGGACCGGTCGACATCGTGTTCGGCCACAACGACCTGCTGCCCAGCAACTTCCTCGACGACGGCAGGAAGATCTGGCTGATCGACTGGGACTATGCCGGCTTCAACTCGCCCTTGTTCGACCTCTCCAACCTCGCCTCCAACAACGAGGTGTCCGAGCCGGACGAGCGCTGGCTGCTCGAAAGCTATTTCGAGAAGCCGCTCGCACCTGCGCTCTGGCGCAGCTACCGCGCCATGAAATGCGCGTCCCTGCTGCGCGAGACCATGTGGAGCATGGTGCAGGAGATCCACTCCGAGCTCGACTTCGACTACCCCGCCTACACCGCCGACTATCGGGGGAGGCTGGAGCGGATGTATGCGGAGTTCAAGGTGGGGTAGAGTTTGAACGCCGATGCAATACTGCCGCAACCCCGGGCAAGCCCTCGGGTCCGCGCTTCGCGCGGCCCAAGGACGGGCTACGCGCGACCCGGGGCCTATGGTGATTCCGTCGAGGGCGCGTGGGCCCC
>DATFDU010000102.1:0-42390 GCA_035251915.1 Dongiaceae bacterium
TCCGCGTCGACGAGCCGAGCATCGAGGACGCGCTCGTGATCCTCCGCGGGATCAAAGATCGCTACGAGGCACACCACCGCATCCGCATCTCCGACGCCGCGATCGTGTGCGCCGTCGAGGTCGCCGCGAAGCACATCCCCGATCGCTACTTGCCCGACAAGGCGATCGATCTCGTCGACGAGGCAGCGAGCCAGCTCAAGCTCGAGGCCGAGAGCGTCCCGGCGGATGTCGCCGCCGTCGAGTCGAACCTGGTGAAGCTCGAGATCGAGTACCGCGCACTTTCGTCCGAAGAGGGTCCGGGCGCGCAGCACCGGCGCGACTGGATCGGCACCGAGCTCGTCGGCCGGTTGGTGACGACGTCGTAGCCGATGGTCCGCACATTCTCGAGATCGTAGCAGGCGAAGGCCGACATCGCGCCGAACTCCACCGGCGAACCCGCGAAAGCCCCGCCCTGGTAGCGCAACGTGGCGTCGGCGGCGGTGATCCGGCCGTCCCGGGTGACGCCGACCTTGACGTCGACCGACGTGCTCGAGGTGGGGCCGGTCGCCTTGAAGACTTCCTCCCGGCTCATCACGATCTTCACCGGCCGGTTGGCCTTGCGCGACAAGGCGAGCGCCACCGGCTCGATGAAGACGGTGGTCTTGCCGCCGAAGCCGCCGCCGATCTCCGACGCGGTCACCCGCAGCTTGGAGATGTCCATGCCGAGCAGGCGCGCGCAGGTGTCGCGCACCATGAAGTGGCCCTGGGTGCAGACCCAGAGCTCGCCCTGACCATCGGGCCCGACGTTGGCGAGGCAGGCGTGCGGCTCGATATAGCCCTGGTGCGTCGCCTCGGTCTTGAAGGTGCGCTCGACGATGATGTCGGCCTTCTTGAAGCCGGCCGCGACATCGCCATGGCCGAACTCGTAGCGGCGCACGATGTTGGACGGCTTCTTGGGCTTCGGCTCCACGCCGTCGGTGAAGATGGTGCTGTGCAGGATTGGAGCCCCGGGCTTCATCGCCTCGTCGACGTCGGTGACGTGCGGCAGCACCTCGTAGTCGATCTTGATGAGCTTCAAGGCTTCGTGCGCCGTCCGCGCATCGACCGCGGCAACGGCGGCGACGGCATGGCCCTCATAGAGCGCCTTCTCGCGCGCCATGATGTTGTAGAGCACGTCATAGAGCGCGGCGTCGCCGTCGGTCTTGTCGGGGAAGTCGGCGCGCGTCACGATCGCCTTCACGCCCGGCAGCTTCTCCGCCTTGGCGGTGTCGATCTTCTTGATGCGCGCGTGGGCGTGCGGCGAGCGCAGGATGCGCCCGACCAGCATGCCGGGCGCGGTGGCATCGGCGCCGAACCTGGCGCGGCCGGTTACCTTGTCGATGCCGTCCGGTCGCAACGGGCGGGTGCCGACGACCGAGAAGGCGCGCTTGTCTTGCTGGGTGCTATCGAGTGGCATGATCAGGCCCTCCGCATTTCCTGGGCAGCGTCCATGACGGCCCGCACGATCTTGTCATAGCCGGTGCAGCGGCAGAGGTTGCCGGCGAGGCCGAAGCGTACTTCGGTCTCGGTCGGCTTCGGGTTGTGTTCCAGCAGCGCCTTGGCGGCCACCAGGATGCCCGGCGTGCAGATGCCGCATTGCAGGGCGGCATGCTCCAGGAACTTGCGCTGCAACGGGTGCAGCTCCTCGCCATCCGCCATGCCTTCGATGGTGCCGATCTCGCGCCCGTCGGCCTCGGCACCCAGCACCAGGCAGGAGCAGGTCAAACGCCCGTCCAGCGTCACGCTGCAGGCCCCGCAGTCGCCGGTGCTGCAGCCTTCCTTGGCGCCCGTCAATCCGAGACGGTTGCGCAGCACATCGAGGAGCGTCTCGTCCGCTTCGCAGACATAGTCGACGACGTCTCCGTTGATCTTCGTGCTTACATGAATCGAGGACATCTATTTCCCTCCTGCGCGCTTGCGCGCGATCTGCGCGGCCCGGCGTGCCAGGACGCCCGCCACCTTGACTCGGTACTCGCGCGTGCCGCGCTTGTCGTCAATCGGCCGGCACGCTGCGGAGCATGCGGCGGCCAGCGCATCCAGCGCCGCCTTGTCCATCTTGGTGCCGATCAGGGCCTTGGCCGCCTCCGGCACCAGCAGCACGGTCGGGGCCACCGCGCCAAGGCTGACACGGGCAGCCGTGCACACGCCCTTGGCATCCAGCGTCACGCTGACCGCGACACCGACCACCGCGATGTCCATTTCCGTGCGCGGAATGAAGCGCAGGTAGGCATCGCCCGAGCGCGCCGGACGCCTGGGCAGCAGCAGGCTCTCGACAATCTCGCCCTTCCTGAGCGAGGTCTTTCCGGGCCCGACTGGCACCTGCTCGACCGGGATCGTGCGCTTGCCCTTGGGTCCGACGATCACCGCCTTGGCCGCGGCGGCGACCAGCGCGGGCACGGCGTCCGCGGCGGGAGAGGCATTGCAAAGGTTACCGGTCATGGTGCAGCGTCCCTGGACCTGCTTGGAACCAATGAGATTCGCCGCCTCGACCACGCCCGGCCAGGCCTTTTTCAGCCTGGCATGTTCGCCGAGTTCCGCGCCGGTGACCGCGGCGCCGATCCGGAACCCCCCGGCCGTTGTCTCGATTGCGCGGGTGGCGGCGATGCGCTTGATATCCACCACCAAGTCGGGTTCGATGAATCCGGTCCGCAACCGCACCAGAAGATCGGTCCCGCCGGCCAGCACGAACGCGCTGCCCTTCTCTTTCGCAAGAAGCGCCGCCGCTTCCTTCATTGTCGTCGGACTTTCGTATTTCACAGCAAATCCTTCGCGTATTTGGCTATTTGACCACTGCTCACCTGAGTCCTTAGCACGGTCGCCAGCATGGCCGCCATACTTGGAAAGGCAGCCCGCTTTCCCTTTCCTTGCAATGCCGATATGTCCCTAACAGCTCGACGGTTATCAAGCTGGAAAGTCCTTCGGCCGAGACGTTCCGGCGTCTGCCACCTGAGCACGAATGAACCTTTCCGGACCCAAGATGGAGGCGGGATCAAGGCTCCCGCCCCTCGGCTCGCGACGGTGATCCGTCAAAATACGCTGTTCGGGTCGTAGTACTTGAACGCATTCTCCTTGGTGATGATGGGCGAAGGCAAAACCGTCTGGTGTGGCGGCTCGGCACCCGCCAGGATTGCCATCAGCCGGTGAAAGCTCGCGCGGCCGATCATGTCTGAGTTGTTGAGGCCGGTGGCGCCGTAGTTGGTACCGTCGGTCATGATCTCCTTCAGCGTTCCCTTTTCGCCGTCGACCGAAGTCAGGAACATTTCCCCGCTGCGGCCGGCGTCCTTGATCGCCTTCTGCGCACCCTGGCACATCGAGTCATTTTCGCAGAACACGGCGTCGATCTTGGCGTGCTTGGTGAGCATGTCCTCCATCAGCTTGAAGCCGCCGTCGACCGCCCAGCCGCCGAAGTCGGGCGCCTTCTCGACCTTGATTTCCGTCTTCTCGACCACCGAGAGCACGCCGTTGGTGCGGCCGAGGCCGATGGAGTTGTCGGCCGGCCCGCCGCGCAGGATCACCAGCGTGCCCTTGCCGTTCAGCCGCTTGGCAATGTAGTCGCCAATGCCGGCGCCGATCGCCGCGTTGTCGGGGCCGATCCAGCTGGTGAACTCGCCGCCCTTCAGCATGCGATCGACCAGCACGACGGGCACCCCGGCGGACTTGATGGCGTCCAGCGCTTCCGGGGCCGCCTCGATCCAGGCGCCGCTGATGATGACCCCGTCGACCTTCTGGCTGAGCAGGTCCTCGACGTTCGAGGTCAGCTTTGCAACATCACCCTTGGCGTCGGTGGAGATCACCTTCACGTTCGGAAAGACCTTCGCCTCGTCCTTGATCGCCGCATCCATGCCGACGAAGTAGGCACAGCACAGTGACAGATTTACGATTCCGACCTTGATCTCCTTGGCTTGCGCCGCACCTGCCCAGGCTGACAGTGCCAGTGTGCCGGCAACCATGGCTTTGATGATCTGCTTCATGAGTACCTCCCTTGCTTGTCGTCAGGCCTTCTTGCGCCTGGCCAGAACCGCGACCAGGATGATCAGTCCCTTCAGGAACTGCTGGTAATACGATTCAACGTTGAAAAGATTGAGGACGTTGTCGACCGCCGCCAGCGCGAGGACGCCGCCCAGAACGCCGATAACGGTCCCGCCCCCGCCGCCCAGAATGCCACCGCCGATCACGACCGCGGCGATCGCATCGAGCTCATAGCCGACGCCCACGCTCGGCTGCGCCACGCCCACCCGCGACGCGAGCAGCACCCCCGCCAGCGCGGCGAGGAAACCGGAGGCCATGTAGGCGGCCATGAGATGCCGGCGCGCGTTGATGCCGGCGAGGCGCACCGCCTCGGCGTTGACGCCGATGGCGTAGACCGCCCGGCCGGAGACGGTGTGATTGAGATAGAACCAGACGATCGGCAGGGCCATGCAGAACAGCAATGTCGGTACCGGCAATGGCCCGATGAACCCGCCGCCGAGCAGACTTCGGAACAGCGGGTCGACGGGATATTGCGGTGTCTCGGAGTACATGTACAGCAGACCGCGCAGGCTGCCCATCGTCGCCAAGGTCGCGATGAAAGGCTGCAGGCGGCAATGCGCGACCAGGATGCCGTTCACCGCCCCAACTGCGAGCCCCATCGTCAGGGCGACCAGGATCGCGGCCGGCCAGGGCATATGCGCCTGGAGTCCGGTTGCCAGCAGACCGGCGAAGGCGACGACCGATCCCACCGACAGGTCGATGCCGCCGGTCAGGATCACCAGCAGCATGCCGAGACTGAGCAGCCCGTTGGTGACGATCTGCCGCGACATGCTGACAAGATTGCGCTCGGTCAAGAACGTATCCGTCGCGATGCTGGCAAAGGCGATGAGCAGCAATACGGCCACAGCGAAGCCGAGGTCGGTCGCGCTCAATCCATGCGGCCGGTGCAAGCGCGCCAGTGGTTGGTTGTTATCCATCGCGCTCCTAGGCACTGATCCGATCCGTCGAGATGCCGGCGGCGCGAGCGAACACAGTTTCCATCGACATCTCCGCTCTCGGCACATCCGCCACCAGGGAACCACCGCGCATGACCAGGACCCGGTCGCTCATGCCGAGGATCTCCGGCAACTCCGACGAGATCAGCAGGATGGCCAAGCCGGCCTCGGCCAGCTCCGCCACCATGCGGTAGATCTCGACCTTGGTGGCGATGTCCACGCCGCGGGTCGGCTCATCCAGGATGAATATCCGCGTGCCATTCAGCAGCAGCCATTTTGCCAGCACCACTTTTTGCTGGTTGCCGCCCGAAAGCTGCCGGACAGGCTTCGATGTGCCTCTCGGACGAACCGCAAGCTCCTCGAGCTTGGCGCCGACGATCGCCGCACGCCGCCTCCGATCCAGGACGCCGAACCTGGCGACATTGCCCATCGTCGCAAGCCCGGCATTGTCTATGAGGTCGAGATCGAGTGCCAAGCCGTCGCGCTTGCGGTCTTCGGTCACGAACGCAATCCCGCTCCGGACGGCATCGCGCGGCGTTGCAATGCGCACCTTCTCGCCGGCGATCCATATCTCGCCCGCGTCCGCCGGCGTCGCGCCGAACAGCGCCCTGGCGAGATCCGTGCGGCCGCTGCCGACCAAGCCGAACATTCCGACGACTTCACCGGCGCGCAGCGAAAAGGACACATCACGGAAGACCGTCCGGCGCGTGAGATTGCGGCACTCCAGGAGAGTCGCACCAAGACGGATTCGCCGCGTGGGATAGATCGCCGTCAGCGGCCGTCCGACCATCGCGCGGATCAGCGCATCCCGATCGAGCGCGCCGGTGGCAGCGTCCATGACCAGCTCGCCATCCTTCAGCACCAGCACCCGATCGGAAATCTCGAAGATCTCCTCCAGCCGGTGCGAGATGTAGATGATGATCGTGCCGACGCGCGCCAGCCTGCGCACGGCCTGGAACAGCGCATCGGTCTCGTGCCTCGAAAGAACCGCAGTCGGTTCGTCGAGAATCAGGACCTGCGGTCTCCCGACCAGCGCCTTGGCAATCTCCACCACCTGCTGGACCGAGACGTTGAGCGTGGACACCTTCTGCCGGACGTCGATCGCCTCGATCCCCAGATCACGCAGGACTTGGTCGGCAACCCGGTACATCTCCCGCCAATCGACCTGCCAGCGAAACCGGCAGCGCGGTGCCTTGCCGAGCATCATATTCTCGGCGACGCTGAGGTGCGGCAACAGACTGAGCTCCTGATGCACGGTCGCGATCCCGCGGTCGATGGCTTCGCGCGGACCGCTCAATACTACCGCCGCGCCGTCGATTGAGAGCGCACCGGCATCGGGCTTGGTCGCGCCTGAGAGAATTTTTATCAAGGTCGATTTGCCGGCACCGTTCTCTCCGCAAACCGCCAACACGGTACCACGCTCGACATGGAACGAAACATTCAGCAGTGCGGCGTTGCCGTCGTAAGACTTGCCGATTCCGGTGACAGCGAGACTCTCCATGATCGCGTGCCTGCTCCCTCCCGATATCAAAGACTGCGCCCGTCACTGCCGAAAACGTGGATGCGATGGGCGGCAAGGCCTAGCCGGATCGTGGTCTGAGGCTTGCCCTGATATGTGCCCGGCAGCTCGACGGTTACCAGTTTGCTCAGGCCTTCCACGCGCGCATGCACCAGGCTGGACGCGCCGAGACGTTCGACCAGGACGATGCTGGCATTCAGTCCGCCCGTCTCGTTCAGCGTGAAGGCGTCGGGACGGATGCCGAGCTCGACCGCTTCCCTGGGGGAAAACCCCGTGCCTGCTGGGCGCGTGGCAATGGCCGGTCCGTCCGCCGTCAAGCGGAATTCGATTCCTGCACCCGCGGCAACGGCGGTCGCCGGGAGCAGGTTCATCTTGGGCTGGCCGAGAAAGCCGGCGACGAACCGGTTGGCCGGGTTCTCATACAGATCGAGCGGCGGCCCTTCCTGCTCCACCGCGCCATTGTTGAGGATCACGATGCGATCGGCCAGCGTCATCGCCTCGACCTGATCATGCGTCACATAGATCATGGTGGTCTTCAGCTCGTTGCGCAGCCGCGCGATCTCGACCCGCATCTGGGCGCGCAGGTCGGCATCGAGGTTGCTGAGGGGTTCGTCGAACAGGAAGACGCCCGGCGAGCGGGTGATCGCCCGGCCAATGGCGACGCGCTGGCGCTGGCCGCCCGAAAGCTGGCGCGGCTTGCGGTCAAGCAATCCCTCGAGCCGCAACACGGCGGCGGCCGCACGCACCTTTGCCTCGATCTCCGCCTTGCCGACGCCGATCATCTTGAGCGCGAAGCCCATGTTCTCCGCCACCGTCATGTGCGGATAGAGGGCGTAGGACTGGAAGACCATGGCGACGCCGCGATCGGCCGCCGGCACCTTGTTCATGACCTTGCCGCCGATCATGAGCTCGCCCGCGCTGATCTCCTCCAGGCCTGCGATCATGCGCAGCAGTGTCGACTTGCCGCAGCCCGACGGCCCGACGAACACCACCAGCTCGCGATCGGCGATCGACAGCGATACGTCCCGCACGGCCTCGATCTTGCCGAAATTCTTGCTGATGTTCCTGAGATCAACGGCTGCCACGATTATTCCTTCACCGCCCACATTTCGATCTCGATCAGGTAGCCGGGCAACAGGATCGCCTGGACCGCCGTGCGCACCGGCAGCGGCTCCGGCATGATCTCCTGGTAGATGGCGTTGAAGCGTGCCCAGTGCGCAAGGTCCGCGAGATAGATGTTGACCTTGAAAACGTCGCCGAGGGTGCAGCCGGCGCTCGCCAGGCAGCCGGCGCAGCTGTCCAGCGTCGCCCTGGTCTGCTCCTCGATGGTGCTTCCGATCACGCTGCCGTCGAGGCCGACAGCAACCTGACCCGAGATGACGACGAGGCGGCGCGCGTCCACCTCCAGCACCGGCGAATAAGGTCCGGCGGTCACGTGCTGGCGGGCGCCTTCGGGCCGGCGCTTCAAGGGATGTCGGGGATCCGGAAGACCGCTCATCCGCTCACCCCTTGACCGCGCCGCCGATCAAGCCTTCGACCACGAAGCGCCACACCAGGACGACCAGCACCAGCGTCGGCACGATGGCGATGAAGATTCCGGTGTTGAGCAGGCTCCAGCTGACATCGGTGTTGCGCGCCAGCGCGGCCATCACGACCGAGACCGGCCGCGTCCGCGCGTCGCCGGACAGGATCATGGCGAACATGTATTCCGAGTAGGACAGCATGAAGGCAAAGAGGCCGGTCGCGCCGACCGACGGCAGCGCGAGCGGCAGGGCAATGCGCCAGAAAGCCTGGAAGCGGCCGCAATGATCGAGCTCGGCGGCCTCGAAGATCTCCGCCGGGATCTTGCGGAAGAAGACCGAGAGGATGAGCACGGTGAACGGCAGCGCCTTGGCCGTGTGGACCAGGATGATGCCGATCTGCGTGCCGACCAGGCCCAGCCACTCGAGCATCATGTAGATCGGCGTCACCAGCGCCACCGCCGGTACCAGCGGCGACAGGATGAGATACAGGAAGCTCAGCTTCTTTCCCGGGAAGACGTAGCGGGCGAACACGAACGCCGCCGGCGCACCGAGGATGAGGTTGAGGATCATCGCCGCCAGCGCATTGAGCGAGGAGTTGACCAGGGCGCCGGGCACCTGCCGGGCCGCGTCCGAGATCATGGCGCGGTTGGCGCTTTCCTGCTGGTAGCTGTCCGGCAGCTGGCCGGTGAAGACGTAGCGATAGGTCTCGAAATTCGGCCCTTCGGTGACGATCGAATGGTCAGGGCTGAGCAGCACGCGATCCGGCACCAGGCTGCCGTAGAGCGACAGCAGCACCGGGCCGCCGGTGAACAGCAGGATCAGCGCGGCGAACGTGAAGGTCACGACGGGATGCAGCCGGCCGGGCATCTCAGTTGCTCGCGAACAGGTCCGAAGGCAGCGCCTTCGTGATGGCGGCGATCAAGATTGCGGAAATGATCACGACGATGAAGGCGACCGCCGAACCGGCGCCGAAATCGTACATCGAGAAGCTCTCGCGCCAGATCTGGAAGCTGAGGAGCGTGGTCGCCGTTCCCGGCCCACCGCCGGTCATGGCATAGACCAGGTCGTAGCTGGTGAACGCGGTCAGCGCGTTGTAGACCAGCAGCACCACGATCATCGCCTTGACCTCAGGGAAGATGATGTAGCGGAAGCGCTTCACCGGATTGCGGCAATCGATCGCGGCTGCCTCCAGGGTCTCCGTGTTGATCGCGGCGAGCGCCGCCATCATCAGGATGACAGCGAACGGAATCTGGGTCCAAATGTGGGCGGCCGCCACCGCCAGCAGCGCGGTTTGCGGATTGGTCAGCCATGGGATCGACGCATCGATCAGGCCGAGATCGCGCAGGATGCCGTTGAGGATGCCGAAGCTCGGATGGAATACCCAGACCCACAGTACCGCCGAAATGGCGCCCGGCAACACCCATGGCAGCAGCACGACCGAGCGCACAATCTCGCAGCCGAAGAAGCGCCGGCGCAGGAACAAGGCGATGAGCGTGCCGAGAAGCACCACCGACGGCGCGGCGATCAGCGTGAACTGCAGGGAGTTGCGCAAGGCGTCGCCGAAGTAGTTGCTGGCGACCACGCGCTGGTAGTTCTTGAGGCCGACGAAAGGCTCGCCCGGAAACAGGATCATGACCTCGTGCAGCGAGGTCCAGAGCGCATGCCCGATCGGATAGACCGTCATCAGGATGACCGGCAGCAGCGCCGGCAGCAGCCACAGGGCCGGAAAACGGTTGCTGGTCCACATGGATCGGGCGTCCCGCGGGAAGTCGGATGAGACCCCGGCGCGCGGCGACCGCGCGCCAGGGCCGCGCAGCTTATCGGTTGGCGAACTGCTCCTTCAATTCCGTCCAGCGCTGCGCGCCGTCCTTCATCACCTGATCGACGGGTGCCTCGCCGACCATCGCCTGCGCGAGCAGCGGCCGGAAATAAGCGGACCACACCGACGAGAACTCGGTGTAGGTGCCGGCCTTGGCGATCGAGGCCTGCTTGCCGAGCGCACCGACGTCGGCCCACTTGCTCCAGGCGGCGATCACGTCCTTGTCCTCGAACAACGGCAGCTGCCCGAAGCCGAGGCCCTTCTCAACCGCCCAGCGCTTGGCGACGGTGTAGGGCTTGCCCGCCATGAAGTTGACGAACTTCCAGGCGGCCTCGGCGCGGACCGGATCGGCCGCAGTCTTGGCCGTCACCACATACGACTTGGCAAAGCCGAGGGTCGCATGAGTCTCGCCCGGCATCGGCGCCAGCGCGAACTGGCCGGCGAGCGGTTGGGTCGCGGCGTCGTTCAGCGCGGCGAGCACGTAGGTATAGACAATCGTGAAGGCGTGCTTGCCCGTGTTCATGGCCGTGATGATGGTGGATTCGTGGTTGTCCGACTGGACCAGGCCCTTGGAATAGGCATCGGCGATCCACTGCAGCTGCTTGTAGGCGCCGTTGTTAGGATCGGCGAACAGCGGATTGAGCTCGGCGTCAAACAGTTCCGCCCCGCGACCATAGGACTGGGCGACGAACGCGTCGTAGAAGTTGGGAAGCTCCTGGTTGTACTCGTAGATGATCGGCTTATCCATGCCGCCGGCCTTGAGCTTCTCGGCGGCTGCGGTCACCTCCTCCCAGGTCGTCGGCACCGCGATGCCGGCATCGGCCAGGATCTTCTTGTTGTAGATGAAGCTGATGGTGTCGGAATAGTACGGCAGGCCATAGACCTTGCCATCATAGGTCACGTCGGTGAGCGCGAAGCCGGCAATATCCTTCGACAGCTCCTCGACGGTTCCCTTCGGTGCGACTGATTCGAGCGGCGCGATGAAGCCCGCAGCGCCCCACGCCGGCAGCCAGTCCTGGCCGCCATAGACGACATCGGTCGGGGTATTGCCCCGGATGCGCAGGATCAGGCTGTCGTGATAGTCGGGCCAGGCATAGTCGGTGACCTTCACCTTGATGCCCGGGTTGGCCTGCTCGAACTGCTTGACGTTGTCCTGAATGGTTTCGAGCGAGTAGTTCCAGACGACGAATTCCAGCGTGAGATCCTCGGCCTGCGCGGATTGCACGGCAAAGCCGGACGCCAGGGCCAGAGCGGCCAGAAGCTTGCTGCGTTTCATGCTTTCCTCCCTGTCTCGCAGAGGTCGGCGGCCCCTCCCGGAGCCGCAAGGCAGGCGTTGTAATTCTTCGTTGACACCCGCGCCTGCTGGTTGGACTCTATGGACCACTTTGGATCAATTGCAACCATTTTGTGGAACAAGGGCCGATGCTCCGTAGTCCAATCTCCGTCCGGTCGCCGCTGGCGCTGCAGCGGGCGGACGGGTATCCGTTCGTGACCTTAGGAGCCCGAATCATGGTGCGTCGATGCGCTGGGAAGAACTGACCTCCGCCGAGATCGGCGCCCTGGATCGTGAGCGGACCGTGGTGATCCTGCCGCTGGGCTCGGTCGAGCAGCACGGCCACCATCTGCCGCTCGGCACCGACACAATGCTGGCCGAGGCTGTCTCGCTCGCGGCCGCCGAAGCCAGCGGCGGCACGGTCGTCATGCCGCCGCCTTGGTACGGTTTTTCAGCCCATCACATGCGGTTTCCGGGATCCGTTACCTTGCGTGCCGAAACGCTGCTGGCGCTGGTCGAGGATGTGGTCGGCTCGCTGGCGCGGCACGGTTTCCGCCGCATCCTCATCGTCAACGGACATGGCGGCAACAACGGCCTGATCGATGTTCTCGCCTCGACCCTCGGCAACACGCACTACGGCACCGCGCGGATCGCGGCGCTCACCTACTTCACGCTGGCGCGCGAGGCGATCGGCAAGCTGCGCAAGTCGAAGCCGGGCGGAATGGGCCATGCGTGCGAGTTCGAGACCTCGATGGTGCAGCATATCCGGCCGGAGCTGGTGAAGATCGAGCAGGCGGAAACCTGCTACCCCGATCCTGGCTCGCGCTATCTCACCACGGATCTGCTCGGGGCGCAGGCCATCCGGCTGTACCATGATTTCGGCGACCTCTCGCCCACCGGCACGCTCGGCGACCCGGCCTTTGCCAGTCCCGACGCCGGCAAGGCGTTCTTCGCCGCCGTCACCGCTGAGCTCGCCGCCTTCATCGCCGACTTCCGCGGCTGGTCCATTCCGGAGCGGCATCCGTGACCGGACGGCTGAAGGTCGGCGTCATCGGGCTCGGCTTCTTCGGCAGCCGGCACGCCCGCGTCTATCAGGAGCATCCCGTGGCCGACCTGGTCGGCGTCGCAGAGCTTGATCCGGTGCGGTTGGCCGAAACCGTCGAAGCGACCGGCGCGCAGGGCTATCCCGATTATCGCGCCCTGCTGGCACGACCGGAGCTCGAGGCCGTCAGCATCTGCCTGCCCGATCGCCTGCACGAGGAAGCAGCCATCGCCGCGGCCCAGGCGGGCAAGGCAATTCTGCTCGAGAAGCCGCTGGCCCACACCGCCGAGGCGGCGCGCAGGATCGTGGCCGCCGCCGAGCGGAGCGGTGCACGGCTGATGATCGGCCACATCCTGCGCTTCGATACGCGCTATGTGCAGGTCTTCCATGCCGCCCGGCCGGAGACTCTCGGCCAGCCGATCCATCTGCGCGCCAAGCGCAATGGGATCCGCTCGGTCGCGCGCCGGCTGGGCGCGAGCTCGTCGATCCTGTTCTACATGGGCGTCCATGATGTCGATGCGATGCAGTGGATCGGCCGTTCGAAGATCACGCGCGTCTATGCGCAAAAGCAGGAGATCCTCGGCAGCGGCAACGAGGACGCGCTCTACGCCGTGCTCAACTTCGAGAACGGGGCGATCGGCAGCCTCGACTATTCGTGGGCCTGGCCCGACGGGCTGATGAACGGCTTCCGCGCGGCATTCGAGATTGTCGGCACCAGGTCGGCGGCCGCGCTCGACGTGTCCGACCAGGGACTGAACTTCGTCACCGACGACGGAACGACAGGCGGCGATACCCATCTCTGGCCGGAGATCAACGGCCGGATCGCCGGCGGACTGGCCGATGAGATCGGCCATTTCGTGACCGCGACCTTGTCCGGCACGCCCTACCGTCAGCACTACCGCGAGGCGTTCGATGCGATTCCCGTGCTGGACGCACTGGCGGAGTCCGCGCGCAGCGCCCAACCGGTTGACGTGCTGCGATGACGCCAACCGCCAACGCTCACCGATCGATTTGGCCGTCCGCCGGCCGCAACGAGGGACCGTATTGATGACCGCGACTGCCACACTTGCGCAAACGACCGGCGTAAGCACCAACGACCGAGCGACGCCATCGCTGGTCTACCGCGCCCTGCTGCGGAGCATCAAACAGGGTTTGATGGTGCCGGGCGCCAAGCTGCCGAACGAACGCGATCTGGCGCAGCAGCTGAATACCAGCCGCACCGCGGTGCGCAGCGCGCTTTCGATGATGGAGCGCCAAGGACTGGTCCGCCGCCGCGTCGGCAGCGGCACCTTCCTGACCGAGGATGCGCGCGACGTGTTCGAGCGCATGGACCAGACCGAGCAGGGCGACCATGACTCCGTGCCGTCGTTCGCAGAGATCGTCGAGGGGCGCCTGCTGTTCGAGCCGGCGATGATGCACCTGGTCATCCGGCGGGTCGAGGAGCGGGAGATCGCGGAGATGCGGCGCATCCTGGAAGCGGTGCTCGGCGCGCCGACCTGGGAGGACTTCAAGGAAAGCATCTACGCGCTGCACCGCCAGATCTTCGCCTCGACCAAGAACAAGTTCCTCGAGCAAATCATGGCTTCGATCCTCGACGACCGCCGCGCGGTCCTGTTCGACGGACGCAACACCGACAAGCCCGCACCCGACCTGGTGCGCCAGCAGACTCACAGGGAACTCCGCGCCATCGTCGATGCCATCGCCGACCGCAACGGCAAGCGGGCGGAGAAGCTGGTCTCCGATCACCTGCTCCGTACCCTTGCGACCATCAATATCTGGCAATGACGTGGCGCTGCGCGGCGGGGCGCCTATGCGAGGTATCGCTGTCTCAAGTGACGAATGTAGGGTGCGTGGTCCAGCGGACGGCTGGTCGCCCGGCCCAGCAGCTCGTCCCTTCCAAAGCGCCGGCCATGCCACCACACGTTTTCCCGCAACCAGGAAGAGAGCGGGCCGACCTCTCCTTCCTCAAGCGCAGCGCGCACCTGGGGCGATGCACCGCACGCCGCTTCGAAGAGCTGTGCCGCCATGATGTTGCCGACCGTGTAGGTGCAGAAGGAGCCGACCAGCCCGGCAGCCCAGTGCGCATCCTGCAGGCAGCCCTCGCGGTCATTCGGCACGTCGAGACCCAGGTTTGCGCGCACATGCTCGCGCCAGACCGCGGGAAGATCGCGCGCCGCCAGAGAGCCGTCCAGCAAAGCGGCCTCGATCTCCACCCGCATCATGACGTGGAAGTCGTAGGTCACCTCGTCCGCGTCCGTCCGGATCAGGCCCGGCGACACTCGCGTGATGGCCGCAAGGAACTCGTCCAGCGGCACCGACGCGAAGACCGGAAAGGCCGCTACCAGATCGGGATAGCGATGGCGCCAGAAGGCTGCACTGCGGCCGACATGATTCTCGAACAGGCGCGACTGCGATTCATGCGCGCCGTAGCTGGTACCGCCGACGGCATAAAGCCCGAGCAGGTCGGTCGCGAAGATCGATCGCGTGAAGGACGGATCGATATTCTGCTCATAGAGACCGTGGCCGGCCTCATGCAAGGTGCCGAAGATGGATTGCGCGATGTGGTTGGGCTTGAACCGCGTGGTGATGCGGACATCCTCGCGCGTGAAGGAGATCTCGAACGGATGGACCGTCGGATCGATGCGGCCGCGCTTGAAGTCATAGCCGATCACCGCGGCCAGGCGTGCCGACAGCGCCATCTGATCGGCCGACAGGAAGTCGCCGGACAGCACGTCGCGCTGTGCCGGCCGCGCTTGTGTCGTCGCGAGGATGCGCGTCAGCTCCGGACGCAGTTCGCCGAACAGTGCGCGCAGACTCGCCAGCGTCTCGCCCGGCTCGTACAGGGCGACCAGCGCGTCATAGGGATGCTCCGACCAGCCGAGCGCATCGGCCAGCGCCCGCGCCAGCACCATGGTCTCCGCCAGCAACGGCTCGAACGAGGCGAAATCATCCCGCGCTCGCGCATCGATCCAGGCCTGCGTGGCGGATGCCTGCAACCTCGCCCGGCGCTCCACCAGCTCGGCCGGTATGCGCCGATGCGCATCGACCGCAGCGCGCACCTGGCGGACGGCGGCGCGGTCGATCTCCGCCGCGCCGGCGACCGCCACTTCGCGCTCCGCAGCTTCCAGCCGGCGCATCATGTCGTCGTCACAGGCAAGGTCGCGCGCGAGGCGCGTGAGCGTGGCGATCTGCCGGCCGCGCGCGGCGGCAGCGCCGGAGGGCATCATGGTCCGCGAATCCCAAACCAGCAGATTGACGGTCGTCAGCAGGTCGTTGATGGTGCCGATCCGTTCCTTGAGCGGCTCGAGGCTCACGGCATTCCTCCGATCCGGGCGTGAACCGGTTCCTCGGCCTCGGCCTGCACGGCGGTCGGTCTCAGCGTACCTGCCTCCAGGTGGCAGGCCGCGAGATGATGAGCACCGCGCCCTTCCAGCGGTGGTCGCTCGACCCGGCAGCGATCCATCACGTAGCGGCAACGGGGATGGAACGGACAGCCGGCCGGCAGCGCCAGCGGACTCGGCAACTCGCCGCGCACGGCGTCGATCACCGAGCGGCGTGCCGGATCCAGCTCCGGCGCCGCCTTCAGCAGCGCCTCGGTATAGGGGTGGGCCGGCGCACGGAATAGGGTCTCGGTCTCCGCCAGCTCCACGATCGCGCCGAGATACATGACCGCGACGCGGTGCGAGATATGCCGGATGAGACGCAGATCATGCGCGATGAACAGGATGGTAAGGTGCAGCCGCTGCTGCAGCTCCAGCAGCAGGTTGATGATCTGCGCCTGGACCGAGACGTCGAGCGCCGAGACCAGCTCGTCCGCGATCAGGCAATCCGGCTCCACCGCCAATGCGCGCGCAATGCCGATGCGCTGGCGCTGTCCGCCGCTGAACTCGTGCGGATAGCGTTCGGCCGCATCGGCCGGCAGGCGCACCAATTCGAGCAGTTCGCTCACCCGCTCCGGCACCGCGCCGCCGACGCGCAGGCCGTGGAACTGGATCGCCTCCGTCAGCGTCTGGCGCACGGTCATGCGCGGATTGAGCGAGCCGTACGGATCCTGGAACACCATCTGGACCCGGCGGTGATAGTCGCGCCGCGCCGCGCCCGCAAGGGTCAGCACATCCCTGCCATCGTAGGTGATGGTGCCTGCGCTTGGCGTGTTGAGCCGGACCAGGCAGCGGGCGAGCGTGGACTTGCCGCATCCGGATTCGCCCACGATGCCCAGCGTCTCGCCTCGCGCGACGGAGAAGCTGACACCGTTGAGCGCGTGCACAATGCGGGCCGGCCGGCCTGACAGGCGCTCCATCACGGAACGCGGCCGCTTGAACCGCATGTGCAGGTCGTCGACCCGCATGACCGGCCCCGTGATGGGCGCCACGCTCATCGCTGCGCCACCTTGCGATGCTGGATGCAGGCGGTCCCGTGCATCGGTGCGATGTCGACCAGCGGCGGCGGCGCCACGCTGCAGTCCGCCACGACGAACGGGCAGCGCGGCGCGAAAGCGCAGCCGGGCGCGCGATTGGCAAGGCTTGGCGGCTGGCCAGCGATCGAGCTCAGCGGCTGGCGCAGCGCACCGCCGCGCGGCACCGAGTTCAACAGGCCGAGGGTGTAGGCGTGGCGCGGCCGCTCGAAGATCTCGGAGACCGGACCAGACTCAGCAACGCGGCCGGCATACATCACGGTCAGCCGATCGCAGGTCTGCGCAATCACGCCGAGATCGTGCGTGACCAGCACGACGCTCATGTTAAGATCGCGGCGCAACCGCAGGATCAGCTTCAGGATCTGATCCTGGATGGTCACGTCGAGCGCGGTGGTGGGCTCGTCCGCCAGCAGGAGCTGAGGCTCGGACGCCAGGGCGATGGCGATCATGGCGCGCTGCCGCATGCCGCCGGAGAACTGGTGCGGATAGTCCTCGATGCGCGCCTTGGCCGCCGGAATGCCGACCAGATCCAACAGCTCGATCGCGCGCGCCTGCCGTGCCGCGCCGTCGAGATCAGTGTGCTCCTCGAGATTCTCGCGGATCTGCGTGCCGACGGTGAGGACGGGATTGAGCGCGCTCATCGGCTCCTGGAAGATCATCGCGATCTCCCCGCCCCGCACGCCGCGCACCTCCCGCTCGGCCATACGCAGGACATCGCGCCCGCGCCACAGGACCTCGCCGCTGACCCGCGCCGGCGGCCTCACCAGGCGCAGGAGGGCGCGCAAGGTCAAACTCTTGCCTGAGCCGGATTCGCCGGCAAGGCCCAGCACCTCGCCGGGCCGGACATCGAAGTCGACGCTGTCGACGGCGACCAGCTCGTGGCGCGGTGTCCCGAATGCGACGCGCAGGCCGCGCACCGACAATATCGGCTCAGGCACCTGCGGCGCGCTGTTCATCGGCGCCTCCGGAACAGGTCGGCCAGTCCGTCGCCAACCATGCTGAAGGACACGCCCGCGAGCACGATGGCGATGCCGGGAAAGACCGAGATCCACCACGCCGTGCTCATGAAATTCTTGCCCTCGGCGATGATGACGCCCCACTCCGCCGTCGGCGGCTGCGCGCCGAGGCCGAGATAGCCGAGGCTCGACCCCAGCAGGATGGCGAGCGCCATGTCGGTCATCCAATAAACGATCGCCGGGGTGATCGCGTTCGGCAGCAGGTGGCGGAAGATGAGGCGCATCTCGCCATAGCCCAGGACGCGGGCGGCGGCGGCATAGTCGCTCTGCTTCTGCACGCGGATCTCGGCTCGCACCAGCTGGGCATAGAACACCCAGCCGATCGCGCTGACCGCGATATACATGTTGAAGAGCCCCGGCCCGAGCACCGCGACGATGGCAATGACAATCACCAGGAAGGGGAAGGTGATGACGAGGTCGACCAGCCGGCCGAAGATGGCGTCCAGCCATCCGCCGTAGTAGCCGGTCAGCGTTCCGACGATCGTGCCGAACACCAGCGGGAAGGCCGTGGAGAAGACGGCGATCTGGATGTCGATGCGGGTCGCCCAGATCGTGCGCGACAGGATGTCCCGGCCGAAATTGTCGGTGCCGAACCAGTGCGCCGCGCTCGGCGGCTGCATGATCGCCTGGTAGTCGAAGGCGAGCGGATCGTAGGGCGAGAAGACACCCGGTGCGATCGCGATCACGATCAGCAGCCCGAGCATGGTGGCGCCGACCACCAAGGTCCAGCGCGGTCCGATCGCCCGGCCGATGGTCCCGGACGTGAGCGTGGCGAACGTCATCAGTGGCTCACGCGTGGATCGAGCCACGCCTGCACCAGGTCCGTCACCAGGAATACCAGGGAGACCAGGATGGCGAGCACCAGCGTCATTCCCTGGATGACCGGATAGTCGCGACCGTAGATGGAATCGATCAACAGTCGGCCGACGCCGGGAATCGCAAAAACCGATTCCGTGATGACCGCGCCGGCGAACAGCGTCCCGACGTTGAGCCCGAACAAGGCGACGGTCGAGATCAGCGCGTTGCGCAGCACGTGGCGGCCCAGCACCAGGCGATTACGCAGGCCCTTGGCGCGCGCGAAGTCGACATATTCGGCGTCCAGCACGTCGATGATGCTGCTGCGCAGATTGCGCATCAGCACCGCGGAGAGGCTGAGCGCCAGGGTCAGCGCCGGCAGGAACAGGTGGTAGAGATTGTCGCCGAAGCTGTCGCCGAAGCCGCCGACCGGGAACCAGCGCAGCTTGGCCGCGAGAAAGGTCAGCAGAACGATGCCGATGTAGAACACCGGCATGGAAAGCCCGACCTGGAAGCCGGCGCGGATGGCGTTGTCGATCAGTGAATCCCGCCGTATGGCGCTGATAATCGCCATCGGGACCGCGAGGATCACCGCCAGCACGGCTGCGAATGCGGTCAGGAACAGGGTGACCGGCAGCCGATCCAGCACAAGCTGCATGACCGGCACCTTGAGGATGATCGAATCCCCGAGGTCGCCACGCAGGAAGTTCTCGAAGAACAGGCCGAATTGCACCGGAATGGGCCGGTCGAGGCCGAGCTTGGCATTGATGCGCTCCACCGCCTCGTCGGTGGCATGGATGCCGAGCACAGCGCTGGTCGGGTCGCCAGGCAGGAGCCGGACCAGGACGAATATGACGACCATGATCAGGAAGAAGGTCGGCACGATCTGCGCCAACCTCACCACCACGTAATTCAGGCTCACGCTTCCTCTCGGCTCCGCTTGGCGATGGCTGCCGGGCCGCCGGCGGCGCGGGCCGGTTCGATGCGGCCCGCGCGCGCCCTACTCAGCACTCATTTTTCCACATAGGCGCCGGAAAAGATATTGTTGCCAAGCGGAATCTGGACGAAGCCCTTGACCGGCTGGCGCAGCGCAACCGGATAGGGCGACTCATAGAGGAACATGATGGGCGCAGCCGCCACATAGGTTTCCTGGATCTCCTTGTACATCGCGGCGCGCTTCTCCTTGTCCATCTCCTGCTGCGACTTTTCGAACAGCTCGTCGATCCGCTTGTCCTGATAGCCGCTGTGCAGCGATTCGATGTTGGGGAAGTAGGCGAAGTACGACGTGATCTGGCTGGGGTCGTTGATGTCGTTGGTCCACAGCGAGACCCGCATCTGGAAGTCGCCGTCGCGATAGCGCGCGGTACGCGTCGCGTTGTCGAGTTGCTCGATGTTCAGCTTGACGCCGACCGCCGACCACATCTGCTGGATGGTCGAGAGGATGGCGGTCTCGTCCGCGCTTCCGGCGAGGCCGATCGACGTGACCTCGGTGCCCTCGGCAACGCCCGCCTCCTTGAGCAAGGCCTTCGCCTTTTCCACATCGTACGGATAGACCGGGCCGTTGTTGATGGCCATCGGCGTCGTGGACGACATAAACGAGACCATCGGCGTTCCAACGCCGAAGGTCACGATCTTGGCGAGCGCGTCCTTGTCGATGGCGTAGTTCAGCGCCTGCCGGACCTTGGGGTCGGCGAGCACATTCTTCTCGCCGTTCTTCAGGGTCGGCCGCACATTCACCGTGATGAACTGCACCTTGGTGGATTGGAACAGCTCCATGTTCAGGTTCGGATCATTCTTGAGCTCCGCCACCCGCGCATAGGGAATGAGCTCGGCGCCGTCCACTTCCCCGGCCTGCAGCTTCAGGATGCGCGTGGCATCGTCCGGAATGACCGGGAAGCGCACCTCGTCGAGATAAGGCAGCGGCTGTCCGTCCTCGCCCATCTTCCAGTAGTGCGGATTGCGCTTGATCACGAGCTCGGTCCCGCGCTGCCAGCTCTCGAACTGGAACGGCCCGGACCCGACCGGATGCTCGGCGAACGCCTTCGCCTTCTCCTCCATCGTCGCGCCCGCCTCGGCTTCGTACGGCTTCTGCGGCAGGATCGCCGAATTGAAGGTGGCGAGCCCCGCGATCAGGGTCGGATCAGGATGCTTCAGGCGCAGGACGACCGTGTCCTCGCCCTGCGTCTCGATCTTGTCGACCGAGGCGAGCGTGAAGCTCCAGATGCCGTTGTTCGGATCGCGAGCCCGGTCGAGCGACCACTTGACGTCGTTCACAGTGATCGGCGAACCGTCCGAGAACTTGGTGTTGGGCCGCAGCTTGAGCGTCATCGACAGCCCGTCGTCGGACATCTGGTACTCGGAGGCAAGACCGGGCTCCACTCCGGTGCCGTCCGCCGTCGGCTGCAGCAGCGTGTCGTAGAGGTTGGTCAGGATCCAGATGTCGACGTTGGCATCATTGAACACCGGATCGAGGAACAAGGAATCGGCATAGCGCGCATAGGTCAGCGTGCCCCCGCGCGTGACCGCTTCTGCCGTGCTGCTCAAGCCGAACAGCACCGCACATGCCAAAAGCGCTCGAAGCCATCGAGTCATGAGGATTGTCCTCCCTGTGAAGAGGTTGCCTGCAATGCTTTTATTGTTCTAGTTGACTATGACACCACGAAGACATTCGCCCTGTCAAGCGAACGGCCTAACTTTGACCTGCCGGCATGCGTTTGCGACTAGGCCTGCTGCAGCGCGCTGACATCGAAGTGGCTGGTTGATCCGGCAATGCGATTTGTTATAGCCTCTTAGCACACAGATCGAGCAAACTCGCCGTGATGCCCTTCAACATCGATCCAGATCTGCCGGTGCCGCTGGGCGTCCAGCTGCGGGGCGTGATCGAATACGGAATCGTATGCGGACAATTGCCGGCCGGCCTGCGCCTGCCCCCGGTGCGCGCGATGGCGAGCCAGCTGAACATCGCGCCGATGACGGTGAGCCAGGTCTACAAGGAGCTGAAGGACGCCGGCCTGCTGGAGACCAAGCCGGGACACGGCACCTTCGTCAGCGCCTCCGTTCCCGACCAGGTGCGGCCCGCCATCCTCGATCTGCAATTGCGCATCGACCAGCTGCTGCACGATGCCGCGGCCGCGGGCCTGTCGAGCGCCGAGCTGACCACCCTCATCAACGCCCGCATCAATCGGCGCGCGGTCGCGAAGCAGGGCCTGCGGCTGGTGTTCGTCGGTCTGTTCGAGGAGGCGACCAAGGCGTATGGCGCGGACATCCAGGCCAAGCTGCCCGACGGCGACACGATCACAACCACGACAATGAGCGAGGTCACCAGCAACGATCTGGCGCGCCAGCGTGCGCTCAACGCCGACCTTGTCCTCACGCTTGCCAACCGCAAGGCCGACGTGGCGGAGATGCTGCCCAAGCAGCGCATCCTCGGCATCAACTACATCCCGTCGGAGCGCACGCGCACCCTGCTCGCCCAGATCGATCCGCTGGCCCGGGTGTGCATCGTCTCGACCTTCCCCGAGTTCCTGCCGATCATGAAGGCCGGCGTGCAGCGCTTCGCCCCTCATGTGCCGAGCATCAAGGCCACCGTGCTTGACGCGCCCGATCTCAAAGAGACCCTCGCGCGGATGAGTGTGGTGGTGCTGGCGACCGGCTCCGAAAAGGCCGTGCGGCTGCTGAAGAAGGGCGTCGCGCATTTCGAGTACCGCCACACGCCCGATCCCTGCGAGATCGACCAGGTCCTGTTGCCCATGCTGGAGTCCATTCGCGGCGCCTTCCCGGCGAACGCCGATGCAGCTCCGAAGCTGAGGAGGTCCCATGAGAATTAGAGACATGAACTGGATGATGGTCGAGGACTACCTGAAGCGCGACGACCGCGCGGTCATCCCGGTGGGCAGCACGGAGCAGCACGCGCAGCTCAGCCTGATGGTGGACTGCATCCTCTCGGAGAAGGTCAGTGCCGACGCCGCCGAGCCGCTGGGCGTTCCGGTCTTTCCGACCGTGCATTTCGGGGTCACGCCGTATTTCCGGGCCTTTCCGGGCACCATTTCGATGCGGCTGCAGACCTTCCTCGCGGTCATCGAGGACATGTTGAACTGCCTCAAGGAACAAGGCTTCAAGCGTATCGTGCTGGTCAACGGCCATGGCGGCAACGGCTCGGCGCAGCAGCTGTCGCAAGAGTGGATGACCAACAATCCCGGCATGCGGGTCAAGTTCCACAACTGGTACAACGCGCCGAAGACCTGGGCCAAGGTGAAGGAGATCGATCCCGTCGCATCCCACGCCTCGTGGATGGAGAATTTCCCTTGGACGCGCCTCCAGGGTGTGAAGGCACCGAGCCAGCAGAAGCCGATGATCTCATTTGAACAGATGCACCGCTCCAATGCGCAGGAAGTGCGCACGCTGCTGGGTGACGGCAATTTCGGCGGCTACTACGAGAAATCGGACGAGGACATGATGGCCTTGTGGAACGTCGCCGTCGAGGAAACCCGCGCCCTGATCGATTCCAAGTGGGAATGACCGACGACACGATCCTGGTGTGGGGCGCCGGCGCCATCGGCGGCACCGTCGGCGCCTACTTGCGGCGCGCCGGCCTGCCGGTGCTGTTCGTGGACCGCAGCGCGGAACATGTGGCCGCGATGAAGCAGTCGGGGCTGCAGATCACCGGCCCGATCGAAGAGTTCACGATCTCGGCGCCGGCCAGCGTGCCCGAGAACGTCGCCGGGCGGTACAAGCTCGCCTTCCTGTGCGTAAAGGCGCACGACACGCCCGGAGCGATCGATGCCCTGGCGCCATTCGTCGCCGATGACGGCTGCGTCGTCTCCCTGCAGAACGGCCTCAACGAGCAGGTGATCGCCGCGCGCATCGGCGAAGAGCGCACCATCGGCGCCTTCGTCAATTTCGGCGCAGATTACCTGTCGCCGGGGGTCGTCACCTATGCCGGCCACGGCGCGGTGGTGGTGGGCGAACTGGACGGCAGGACCACGCCACGCATCCAGGAGATCTATCGCCTGATGCAGATCTTCGACAAGAAGGCGGTGCTGACGCCCAACATCTGGGGCTATCTGTGGAGCAAGCTCGCCTACGGCGCATTGCTGTTCGCGACCGCCCTCACCAACGAATCGATCGCCGATTGCCTGGCTGAACCGAAGTTCCGTCCGGTCTTCATCGCCCTGGCGCGGGAAGTGGTCTCGATCGCGACCGCGGCGAAGATCAAGCTGGAGCCGTTCGATGGCTTCGACCCGCGTGCCTTCCTGCCCGGCTCCGGACCTGCGGCGGCAGCCTCGCTCGATGCGCTGGTCGTCCATAACCGCAAGTCTGCAAAGAGCCACAGCGGAATCTGGCGCGACCTTGCCGTGCGCAAGCGCAAGACTGAGGTCGAGGCGCAGCTTGGCCCGATTTCGGTGACCGCGGCGAAGCTGGGCCTGACGGCACCCCTCACCCGCCGTACCGCCGACCTCATCCACGACATCGAGGATGGCCGCAGGCCGCTGTCCTGGGACACGCTGGCGGAGCTCGCCGAAATGCTGCCCAAGGAAGCGGCCGCATCATGAAGATCGTATTCGAGGGCCAGCGCGTCATCGTGACCGGCGCCGGCCACGGCTTCGGCCGCGCCATCAGCAAGGCCTTCGCCGATGCCGGCGCCGTGGTCTGGGCGTGCGACCTCAACACCGCCGGTCTCGAAGAAACCAGGAAGCTGTGCGGCAAATCCTGCGAGATGCGCACGCTCGACGTGTCGGACCGCGCCGCCGTCACCGCTTTCGTCGCGGAAGCCGCGGGCGGCGAGGCGATCGACGTGCTGGTGAACAATGCCGGCGGCGTGCGCGGCCAGGTCGGGCGGCCGATCGAGGAGATCTCCGAGCAGGATTGGCACACCATCTTCGACGTCAACGTGACCGGCGCGTTCTATTTCGCGCAGGCCGTGACGCCCGGCATGAAGCAGAAGAAGCGCGGCCGCATCATCAACATCTCCAGCCGCGCCGGTCTGGAGATCAGCCTGACCGGCATCCAGGCGTACGCCTCTGCCAAGGCGGCGCAGATCGGCCTGACGCGGCAACTGGCTCACGAGCTCGGCCCCTGGGGCATCACAGTCAACAACGTGGCGCCCGGCTTCGTCCGCTCCAACCCGACCACCGAGCGGCAGTGGGATTCCTACGGCGAGGCGGGACAGCGCAAGCTGGTGGAGTCGATCGCGCTGAAGCGCCTGGGTGCGCCGGAAGACATCGCCCATGCGGTGCTGTTCTTCGCCTCGGACTATGCCGGCTGGATCACCGGCCAGGTGCTGTCGGTCGACGGAGGGAAGTAGCACGATGGGCGCGCTGGAATATGTGGAAGCGCATCGATCGGAGATCCTGGACGAGCTCATCGCCTTTGCCAGCATCCCAAGCGTCAGCACCGACCCGGCCTATGCAAAGCATATCGCCGAGGCCGCCGAATGGGTGGCGGAGCGGATGCGCCGCGCCGGCCTGGAGCATGTCACGATCAACCCAACCGAAGGACACCCGGTGGTCACGGCGGACTGGCTGCATGCCAAAGGCGCACCGACCATCCTGGTCTATGGCCACTACGACGTGCAGCCGCCCGATCCGCTAGAGAAGTGGCAGTCGCCGCCGTTCCAGCCGCAAGTGCGCAACCATCGCCTCTATGCGCGCGGCGTGTCGGACGACAAGGGGCCGATGCTGATTCCGATCAAGACGGCGGAGGCGTTCCTCAAGACCGCCGGCAAGCTGCCGATCAACCTGAAGCTGGTGATCGAGGGCGAGGAAGAGCGCGGCAGCGCGCATCTCGGCGCGTTCGTCGCGGCGAATGCCGAGAAGCTGCGTGCCGATTTCGTACTGTCGGCCGACGGCGCGATGTGGCGGCCGGACGAGCCCTCTATCACGGTCGCCAATCGCGGCCTCGCGGCGTTGGAGTTCTCCGTAACCGGCGCCGCCAAGGATCTGCATTCCGGCCGCCATGGCGGCGGGGTGGCGAACGCGCTGCATGCCATCGCCGCGCTGGTCGCCAGCCTGCACGATGAGAAGAACCGGATCGCGGTCGCCGGCTTCTACGACAAGGCGAGGCCGATCTCCAACTCGGTGCGGCAGGCGGTCGCCGCCCTGCCCTTCAGCGAAGAGAAATACCTGCAGTCGATCGGCGCGCCGGCCGGCGTGGGCGAGGAAGGCTACACGCTGCTGGAGCGGCAATGGCTGCGCCCGACGCTAGAGCTCAACGGCATGTGGGGCGGCTATCAGGGGCCGGGCACCAAGACCGTCATCCCGACCACAGCCGGCGCCAAGATCACCTGCCGCCTGGTGCCGGGGCAGGAGCCCGATGAGATTGTCGCGCTGATCTCCGACCACCTGCGCAAGCATTGCCCGACCGGCGTGACGCTCGACATCACGCCTGGCGATCACGGCTCCATCGCCTATGCGATCCCCGACGATCATCCGGGCCTGGCGTTGGCGGAGCGGGTGCTGCAGGAGGTCTACGGCAAGCCCAGCATTCGCGTGCGGATGGGCGCGACCATTCCCATCGGCCTCATCTTCCGCGAGGCGATCGGCGCCGAGACCGTGTTCTTCTCGTTCTCGACCGCGGACGAGGATTATCATGCGCCCAACGAGTTCTTCCGGCTGCAGCGGCTCGATGACGGCTTGAAGGCCTGGATCCGCTATTGGGAGCTGCTCGGCGAGCGGCGCGCCGACGAGCTCTTTCGAGCATCCTGACGCGATCACCGCACGGGGTACGGAATGGACGGCGAGTTGCATTTCTCCTCGATCGCGGCGCTGGCAACCGCCTACCGGAACCGATCGACGTCGCCGGTCGAGGTTGTCCGCTGGCTGCTGGACCGGATCGCCAGGCTCGATCCGACACTCAACAGCTTCATCACGGCGCTGGAATCGGAAGGCCTGGCTGAGGCTGAGGGCGCAGCGCGCGAGCTGAAAGCGGGGCATGATCGCGGTCCGCTGCACGGCGTGCCGGTCGCGATCAAGGATCTGATCGACCTGGCAGGTGTTTCGACCACCTTCGCCTCGCGCGCGGGGAGCCCACGCATGGCGGCAACCGATGCCGTGCTGGTACGCAACCTGAAGCAGGCCGGCGCCATCATTCTCGGCAAGACCAATCTGCTGGAATACGCGTACGGCGCGGTGCATCCGGAGTTCGGGCAGACCAACAATCCGTGGGATCCGCGCCGCACCTCCGGTGGCTCCAGCGGCGGCTCGGCTGCGGCGGTCGCCGCCGGCCTGTGCTTCGCGGCCGTCGGCACCGATACCGGCGGTTCCATCCGCATTCCCGCCTCCTATTGCGGCGTGGCAGGGCTGAAGCCGAGCTTTGGCCGGGTCAGCCTGGAGGGTGTCCAGGCCTTGTCGCCAACCTTGGACCATGCCGGGCCATTGGCGCGCTCCTGCGCCGATGCGGCATTGATGCTGTCCGGCATGACAGGCACCTCCCTCCACATTCCGTGCGCGGAGCTGCGCGGATTGCGCATCGGCATCATGCATCATCCGGGCGCGGACAAGTTCATGCAGGCCGAGGTCCAGGCGCACTTCGATCAGGTCATCCGCGGCCTCGATCGCGCGGGCGCCCATGTCCGACGGATGCAAGTACCGGATCTCGAACTGGCGCGGGATGCCCTGATCGCGATCATCGAGCCGGAGGCGAGCCTCATCCACCGCGATCTGTTGCGTCGTGAACCGGGCGGCTTTTCCGGCATCACGCGCGCTCAGCTCGAAGCCGGGTTCAAGATCTCCGCGGTCGACTACCTGGGCGCGCTCCGCGTCCGCGAGCGCCTCACCGCCGAATTTCGACGCGCGCTCGAAAGCGTCGACGCCATTCTTTCGCCGTCCGTACCGTGGGTGGCGCCCGCAGAGGACCCGCCGGTGGGCGGCGAGGAAGGCATCGGCGAGATGATGTATAGCGGCATCTACAACCTGGTGGGGCTGCCTGCGCTCAGCGTTCCGTGCGGGATGAGCTCCGAGGGTTTGCCATCCGGGCTGCAGATCGTCACTGGCTGGCACAAGGATGAGCTGGCCCTCTCGATCGGGCTCGCCCTCGAGGTTGCGCTGCCATTCGACGAGCGAGCACTGCAGATGCAGCGCCCCTCATGAACCGTGGAGTGGCCGAGCCGGTCATCGGCCGAATGCGTAGCCTTGCATGAAGCGCGGGTTGGCCGCGGCCTTGAGCAGCGGGCCGTCCTTGGCGGCAGCGGTCACACGGCTGAGCATCCAGTCGTCGACCACCTCGACGTCGTGGCCGCGACGGCGCAGCGCTGCGATGGTCTCCGCCGGCATCCGGCCCTCGACCAGCATCTGGCCGGGACGGGCCTCGCGCGGATAGAACGAACTCGGGAAATGAGTCGTGTGGAACTCAGGCGCGTCGATCGCCTCCTGCAGGTTGAGGCCGAAATGAACATGGCGCAGGAAGACGTTGAGCGACCATTGGTCCTGCTGATCGCCGCCGGGCGTGCCGAACGACATGTAAGGCTCGCCCTGGCGCAGCGCCAATGACGGGGTCAGGGTGGTGCGGGGCCGCTTGCCCGGCGCCAGGCTGGCCGGCGTGCCCTCCTCCAGCCAGAACATCTGGGCGCGGGTGGACAACGGAAAGCCGAGCGAGGGAATCGCCGGCGAGCTTTGCAGCCAGCCGCCGCTCGGCGTCGCCGACACCATGTTGCCCCAGCGGTCGATCACGTCGAGATGGCAAGTGTCGCCTCGCGTCGCGCCGCTTGGCGCAAGCGGCAGATCGCGCAGATCCAGGGTCGGCTCGCCCAGTCCATGAGCGCCGGCATGCGCGATGTCCTGGTCGCGGCCGGTCGCGAGCCGGACCACCGGTGCGGCGCCGTAGCCGTCGATGCGGCCGGGCCGCAGGTCCCGCGACGCGCTCTCGCCGACCAGGCGGCGGCGGCCTTCGTTGTAGTCCTCCGACAACAGCCGGTCGAGCGGCACCCGCACGAATGCGGGATCGCCGTAGAACGCCTCGCGGTCGGCGAAGGCCAGCTTGGCGCACTCGATGACCGTGTGGACGAAGTCGGGATGCCGCGGCGACAGCGCGGACAGGTCGAAGCCCTTCAACAACGCGAGCTGCTGCAGAGCCACCGGCCCCTGGCCCCACGGGCCGGTCTTGCACAGCGTATATCCGTGGTAGTCATAGGTGCAGGGCGGCTCGACGGTCGCCGCCCAGCGGGCCAGATCGTCGGCGGTCATCAGGCCGCAGTGGCGGGTGCCGCTGGTGTCCATCGCTTCGGTCTCGCGGCAGAAGCGATCGATCGCCTCCGCGACGAAGCCCCGATACCACGCGTTCCGCGCCGCCTCGATCCTGGCTTCGCGGCCGCGCGCCGCCTTCGCCTCGCGCAGCAGCCGCTTGTAGGTTTCCGCCAGGCCGGGGCTGCGGAAGAGCGTGCCGGCCGCCGGCACGCCACCGTGCAGCCACACCCTTGCAGAGCTCTGCCATTCGGTCTCGAACAGCTCACGCACTTCGCTGAGCGCGGTGTTGATGGTCGGGAGGATCGGGAATCCGTTCTCGGCATAGCCGATGGCGGGCGCGAGCACCTCCGCCAGTTCCATCGTGCCGTGGTCGCGCAGCATCAGCATCCAGGCATCGAAGGCGCCGGGAACCACCGCCGCCAGGAGCCCGGTTCCCGGCACGAGGTCGAGGCCGAGCGCGCGGTAGGCCTCGATCGTCGCGGCGCGGGGCGCGACCCCTTGTCCGCAGATCACATCCACCCGCCCGGTCCGGACGCTATGGAGAATGATGGGGACCTCGCCGGCCGGTCCGTTGAGATGAGGCTCGACCACTTGCAGCGCGAAGCCGGTGGCGACCGCCGCGTCGAAGGCATTGCCGCCCTTTTCCAAGGTGGCCATGCCGGCTGCCGTGGCGAGCCAGTGCGTCGAGGCGACGACGCCGAATGTGCCGAGGATTTCCGGACGGGTGGTGAAATTGGGCATTGGACTACCGTGATGCTCCCGCAATGACGACGACTATTGTGGTGATTCCCTTGCTTCGCGCACGTCGAGGAAGTCGCGCAGCGCGTCGCCGATGAAATTGATCGACAGGACCGTGAGCATGATCGCAACGCCCGGATATATCCCAAGGCCCCAATCGCGCGTGATGAAGCTGCGCGCATCGGCGAGGATAAGACCCCAGGTCGGCGTGGTCGCCTCGACGCCGAGGCCGAGGAATGACAAGCCCGCTTCGGCGAGAATGGCATAGGAGACGCTGACCGTCGCCTGCACGATGATCGGCGCCATCGCGTTGGGCAGGATGTGCCGCCACATGATGCGGAAATGCGAGACGCCGACCGTCCTCGCCGCCGCAACGTACTGCTCCTCCCTGATCGACAGGACCATGCCGCGCGCGATCCGTGCGAAATCGTCGAGGAAAGCCAGCGAGATGGCCACGATCAGGTTGAGCAGACCAGTGCCAAACACCGCCACCAGGTAGACCGCGATGATAAAGTTGGGAAAGGCCCACTGCAGGTCGATGTAGCGCATGATCAGATGGTCGAGCCAACCGCCGAAATAACCGGCCAGCACGCCGAGGGTGACACCGACGACGAGTGCGATGGCGACGGTTGCGACTCCGACGAATATCGAGACCTGGGTCCCCACAATGATGCGGCTCAAGAGATCGCGTCCGAGATCGTCGGTGCCGAGTGGATGCGCCCAGCTTTCCGGCATCAGCATCTCGAACGCCATCGCGTTGGGGTCATATGGCGCGATCCATGGCCCGAAGATTGCCGCAATAGCGAGCAGGCCGAGCACGATGATCCCGAACAGCGCCTTGCGGTCGCGCAGCAAGACGCCGCGCAGCTTCGCCCAGCCCCTCTGCCGCCGGGGCGCGGCTTCAAACGTGTCAGTGAGGGCGTGCTCGGTCATCAATCGTACCGGATGCGCGGATCGATCACGGTGTAGAGCAGATCGACCACCAGGTTGCTGAGTACGAAAACGGCTGAGACCACCAGGACGGCGCCCTGCACCATCGGATAGTCGCGATTGAGAATGCTCTGGATCAGCAGCCGCCCGAGCCCCTTGATCGCGAACACATTCTCGACCACCACGGCGCCGGCCATCAGCAGCGCGAACGCGATGCCGACGACCGTGATGACCGGGATCAAGGCGTTCGGAAGGGCGTGGCGCAGGATCAGAACCGAATTCGTCAACCCCTTGGCGCGAGCCACCCGGATGTAATCGGTCGTCAGGACTTCCAGCATGCCGGACCGGATGTTGCGCGCGATGATCGCCGAGAAGGTCGTGCCGACCGCGATCGCCGGCAGGATCAGGTGCGACAACCACGGCCAAAAGCCTTCCGACAGCGGCACATAGCCGATCGCCGGGAGCCACTTCAAGCCCGCGGCAAAGACGATGATGAGCAAGATGCCGAGCCAGAACTCCGGCATGCTCAGGCCGAGGAACGCACCGAACGACACGACATTGTCGATCATGCTGTTGCGCCGTGTCGCCGCAATCAGCCCCGCCGGCACGGCGATCGCCAGCGCAATGATGAAGCCCAGGCTGGCGAGCGAAAGCGTGCGCGGCAGCGCCTCGGCAATAGCCTGGCTCACGGGGATGCGGCTGCCGTAGATCGAGTTGCCCAGGTCGCCCTGGAACACCAGCCAGAACCATTTGAAATACTGCACGTAGATCGGCGCATCGAGGCCGAGCTTGTGACGCAACGCCTCGACCGCCGCCGCATCGCCGGCATCGAACAGCATGGCCCCGATCGGATCGCCGGGGACGATTCGCAGCATGAAGAATACCAGAGTCGCCACCGCCCACAGGACGATGATCGCACCGATGGTCCGGCGGATGAGATAGCGCGTCATCTTTGCCTCATGATCGCGAACGCGGGCGGCGGTTGCGCCGCCGCCCGCCGCTCCGTCAGCTCACCGTGACGCGGTCGAGATCGACCAGCCCCGGAATCCGGCTCTCCTTCGGGAAAGTGACGCTCTTGTGGTGCACCAGGATGTCCGGCTGGTGGAACAGGAAGGCGCTCGCCACCTTGTCCGAGGTGATCTTGTTGGCCTTGCGCACCATGTCCCGACGCTTGTCGATGTCGGCCGTGGCGCTCTGATCGGAGATCAGCTTGTCGACCTCCTTGTCCGAGAAGAAGCCGAACGCGTATTTGGCCTTGTCGCGCAGCCGGCCGTTGAACTTGGATGTCGTCTGCATCCAGTCGACCAACGCGTCGTCCGGGTCGTAGTCGCCGCCGCTGCCCAGCCGCACCAGATCCCAGTTCATGGTGTCGAAATCCTCGATCAGGACCGGGAAATCCTTGGTCTCGATCTCGACGTCGATATTGAGATTCTGCTTGAGCTGATTGGCAACGACCTGGGTCTCGCGGCGGTTGGCCGGAGTCGTCAGCAGGCGCAGCTTCGGGAAGCCCTCGCCGTCGGGATAGCCGGCGTCGGCCATCAGCTGCTTGGCCTTCTCGAGGTCGAAGGTCTGCCCACTGGTCTGGGCCAGGCCAGGGTCGAAATAATGCTCCTGCGCCGGATTGACCGTGCCGAAGCCAGGCGTACCACGCCCGAACTGGGCCTGCTTGATGTAGGCATCGCGATCGATCGCCTTGGCGATGGCCAATCGGACCTTGAAACCCTTCTCTGCCATCAGCTCCTCGACCGACCTGTTGAAGTCGGTCACTTTCATGTGCTCGTGCCAGGGATTGATCCACAGCGACTGGAAGGTGGGGCCTGGCGTCTCATCGACCACCAGATCCGGGTTGGACGCGAACCGGTCGATCAACTCGGGCGCAATCGGGTTGCCGCCGATCAGCTGGATGTCCCCCGCCTCGATGGCAGCCGCAAGCGGCTCCGCGTCGATGATCGGCTGGATGACCACCTTGTCGAGCTTCGGCCGCTCCTTATCGTAGTAGTCGGGGTTGCGCTCGAGTGTTATGGTCTGGCCGAGCTGATGCGCCGTGACCTTGAACGGGCCGGTTCCCACCGGCATCAGGCCGTAGTCGGACTCGCCCATCTTTTCCAGCGCGCCGCGGCTGACGATGGTCATGGCGCGGCCGCTCGCCCGCTCGAGCACCTTGGGCAGGAACGAGGCCTGCGGCGCCTTCAGCTTGAAGTGAACCGTGTAGTCGTTGACCTTGTCGACCGCGGCGACATTGGCGAGCACCGCCGAGTGGATCGACTTCTCCGGATTGCTCGAGCGCTGATAGGTGAACAGCACATCCTCGGCCGTGAACTTGTCGCCGTTGTGGAAGGTGACGCCCTCGCGCAGCTTGAAGGTGTATTCCGTGCCGTCGTCCGACACGTCCCAGCTTTCCGCCAGATCGCCCTGGGCGACCAGTTCGGCATTGATATGCATCAGCCCGGACAAGACATTCGACGAAATCTGGAACTGCAGGACCTGGTTGATCTGTGCCGGATCGAGAGTGACGATCTCGCCGACGCCGGCCCAGCCGCAGTTCAGGGTGCCGCCAGCCTTGCCCTGCGCCTGTGCCGAGCGCGGCGCGGCGATCAGGTGCCCGGCCGTGAGCATGCCGGCCGCGGCCAGAAGCCGCAGCACGACGCGGCGTTCGAGCCGAGGCCCCGAGAGGGCAGCCGCGCTCAACCCGAACAATGGATCTCGCGGATCAAAATCGTAGGCGTCAGCAAGCGTGTTGCGGATGCGTGCCTGCGCGACATCGCCTGGAATCGTCTGCTTCGTCGTCATTGGGGCCTCCTCCGTCTGGCTACCTTGTTGACTGTCCCGGCACTGAACTTCGGTCGCCCTGATCGGCGAGCCAGGCCGGGTTGATCGCGGGCGGCCCCACGATGGGGCAGGCCACGTGATGATCTCCGCCGATCTCCCGCAGCTCGGGGACCAATCGGCGACAGCTCTCCTCGGCAAGCGGGCAGCGCGGATGAAACACGCAGCCGCTCGGGGGATTCATCGGGCTCGGGATCTCCCCCCGAATTTCCTGATGGGCGCGCTGATGCTCGATCACCGGGTCGGGAACGGGCACCGAGGAGAGCAACGCCCGGGTGTAGGGATGGCAGGCGTCGTCGAACAAGGGATCGCTGTCGGCGATCTCGACGATATGGCCGAGATACATCACCGCCACCCGCTGGCAGATATGCCGGACGACGCTGAGATCGTGCCCGATGAAGAGATAGGTGAGCCCGAACTCGTCGCGCAGCTCCTCGAGCAGCCGGACGATCTGCGCCTGGATCGATACGTCGAGGGCGGAGACCGCCTCGTCGCACACGATGAAGTCCGGCTTCAGGGCTAGCGCGCGGGCGATGCCGACCCGTTGGCGCTGGCCGCCGCTCATCTCATGCGGATAGCGGTCGACCGATCGCGTCGGCAGTCCGCAGACCGACAGCAGGTGACGCACGCGCTGCAGCCGCGCCGCTCGATCCGGCTCGAGGCCGTGCACCAGCAGCGGCTCACCCACGATCTCCTCGACCGTCATGCGCGGATTGAGCGAGCTGTACGGATCCTGGAACACCGCCTGGACGCGGCGGCGGAATGCGAGCGTCTGTCGCGCCTCGAAACCCGCGATATCCTCGCCATCGAAGCGGATCTCGCCGGCGGTCGGTTCCTCGAGCTTCAGCAGCAGGCGGCCGATGGTCGTCTTGCCGCAGCCGGATTCGCCCACCAGACCGAACGTCTCGCCACGGCGGATCGCAAAGCTGACGCCGTCGACCGCCTTGATCTGGCCGACCACGCGGTCAAACACCAGGCCCCGCTTGACCGGGAAATATTTCTTGAGGTCGCGCACCTCGACCAGGGGGCCGACGCCGCTCATGCCGGCTCCAGTGCACGCAGGCGATGCAGCTCGAAACAGGCGCTCTCGTGCGTCCCCGCGACTTGTCGCAGGGGCGGCGTGGCTTCCGCACAGTGCGGCGCGGCGAGCTTGCACCGCGGCCGAAATGTGCAGCCTGACGGCAAGGCCAGCGGGTCCGGCGGACTGCCCGGTATCGGTTCGAGCGGCGCATCGCGCCGGCGATCCAGGCGCGGCACCGAGTTCAGCAGGCCGATCGTGTAGGGATGGCTCGGAGCACGGTAGAGATCGGCGGCCATGCCCCGTTCGACGATGCGGCCCGCATACATCACATTGACCCGGTCCGCATAGCGCGCCACCACGCCGAGGTTGTGCGTGATGATGACCAGCGCGACGTCGAGCCGGCGACACAGATCCTGCATCAGGTGCAGGATCTGCGCCTGGATCGTCACATCCAGGGCGGTGGTCGGCTCGTCGGCAATGATGAGCTCGGGCTTGCAGCTCAGCGCCATCGCGATCATCGCGCGCTGCCGCATGCCGCCGCTGAGATGGTGGGGATATTGCTTCAGGCGGCGCTGCGGCTCGGCGATGCCGACCAGCTGCAGCAGCTCGACGGCACGATCGTGCGCCGCATTTCGCGTCAGGCCGAGATGCGTCTGCGTCGCCTCGGTCAATTGCCGTCCGATCGACAGCAAGGGATTGAGCGAGGTCATCGGCTCCTGGAACACCATGCCGATGCGATGACCGCGGATCCGGCGCATCGCTTCGTCGTCCAGCCGCAGAAGGTCCTGGCCATCCAGGTGGATCGCGCCGGACACGATGCGTCCGGGCTCAGAGACAAGGCGCAGGGTCGCCAGCGCCGTGACCGATTTGCCGCTGCCCGACTCCCCGACAACGGCGACGACCTCGCCGCGCCTGACGTCGAAGGAAACGTCGTTGACGGCGCGGACGACGCCGTCCGGCATCCTGAACTCGACCGACAGGTGGTCGACCTCAAGAAGCGGCGGCGCGCTAGAGGTGCTCCGCGAGGCCAAAGCTTCTCCCCGTCCCAGATGAGACACTCGTAGCGGTCATGTTTTTTGTCCTGACCTTATGGGCGGCCTCCCGCGACACCGGCGCCCATTGTCTCGATACTATATTATCGTTATCATTATTGTTATTGTGTAGGCAATCTTTCCGGCTGTCAACGCGGTCATGAACTACATCGCATCCCTTCTCGGCGCCGAGAATTCGCTCCCGGCCAAGCAGCGCAAGAGCAACGCGGTTTACCACTCGGTGAAGCGCGCGATCCTGTTGCGCCGGATCGAGCCGGGACAGGCTCTGCTGGAGCAGCAGATCGCGGGGGCGATGGGCTGCAGCCAGGGAACGGTGCGCGAGGCGCTGTTGCGGCTCGAGCAGGACGGGCTGGTCGCACGCCGCGGTTATCACGGCACGGTCGTCTCGACCACCTCGCTGGAGGAGGCGGCCCAGATGGCGCGCATCCGGATCTCGCTTGAGACGGAGAGCGCCCGTCGCGCGGCCGAGTCCTGCTCGCACGCCGATTTCGCCCGCTTCGACGCCGTCATCGACCAGATCGCCGAAGCTGAAGTCCGGCACGACGGCTACGCCCTCAGCGAGCTCGACCGCGAGTTCCACCTCGCCATCTTCCAGCGTGCGCGCCTCGCGACGCTCGAGCCGATCTTGACGCGTTGCGCGTTGCACGTGCATCGCTACACCTTCGGCAACGGCCCCTTGGGCGTGACGCCGGACAACCGGACCGGCCTGCCCTCCAGTGCCGAGCAGCATCGCATGGTCCGAAACGCGCTCGCGACGCGCGATCCGGAGACCGCGGCCCAGGCCATGCGCGACCACATCGAGACCATCATCGGTTACTGGTCGCCGGAACTGCTCAAGCTCGTCCGGTCCGACCAACAGTCGCGCTAGGCAAATCCTTCTCGCAAGCTACACTGACCGCCGCGTCGTGCACGGTCCGGCCGGCGTCAGCCGTGTGGGATACCGTTCAGACTTCGGTGCTGGCTGTCGCTGAGCCGACCTGGAAAAGTGTTGCACCAGCCAAGCGGAAGCTGCCTGTATAGGCTGATCCGAAGAATCCACTGGGAGGAGAAGACGATGAAGAAAGTCATGGTGGCGGGGCTGTTCGGGCTTGCGGTCGGTGTGCCGGGCGCTGCCCTCGCCGAACCAGTCAAGGTCGGCATGATCACCACGCTTTCGGGCGGCGGGGCGGGTCTTGGCCTCGACGTGCGCGACGGCTTCCTGCTTGCGATCAAGCAATCGGACAACAAGGACATCGAGGTCGTGGTCGAGGACGACGCGATGAAGCCGGAGCTGGCAGTGCAGATTGCCGACAAGATGATCCAGAGCGAACAGGTCGACATCCTGACCGGCATCATCTGGTCCAATCTTGCCATGGCCGTCGTGCCGAACGCGGTCGCGCAAGGCAAGTTCTACCTTTCGCCCAATGCAGGTCCCTCTGCGCTCGCCGGCGCCAAGTGCCATGAGAACTACTTCAACGTCGCCTGGCAGAACGACAATCTGCACGAGGCGGCGGGCAACTACGCCAACACTGCGGGCTACAAGAAGTCCTTCATCCTGGCGCCCAACTACCCGGCCGGCACCGACGCGCTGACGGGTTACAAGCGCTTCTACAAGGGCGAGCTGGCTGGCGAGCTCTATACCAAGCTCGGCCAGACCGACTATGCCGCGGAGATCGCCCAGATCCGCGCTTCGGGTGCGGACTCGGTCTACATCTTCCTGCCGGGCGGCATGGGGATCGCCTTCATGAAACAATACGCCCAATCGGGCGTCGGCATTCCGGTGCTGGGCCCCGGCTTCTCATTCGACCAGGATGTGCTGGGTGCGATCGGCGATGCGGCAATCGGCGTCAAGAACACCTCGCAATGGTCGAATGACCTCGACAATGCGGCCAACAGGACGTTCGTCGAGACCTTCCAGGCCGAGTACGGCCGGCTGCCGTCGCTGTATGCAAGCCAGGGCTACGACACGGCGAACCTCATCCTCTCCGCCGCCGCCACGGCGAGCGTCAAGGACGCAGACGCCTTCCGTGCCGCGCTGAAGGCAGCGGACTTCACATCGGTGCGCGGCGACTTCAAGTTCGGCAACAACAACCATCCGATCCAGGACATCTATGTGCGGGAAGTCGTGAAGGAAGGCGACGTGCTGACCAACAAGATCATCGGCGTGAGCCTCGAGGACCATCAGGACGCTTACGCGAAGGAATGCAAGATGTGAAGCGGTCGTCTGCCTTCGCCTCGCCCGCGGGGCGAAGGCGGACGTCGATCTATGCAAACCGCCCTCCTGATTGAGCAGATCCTGAACGGTCTGCAGTTCGGCGTCATGCTGTTCCTGATGGCGGCCGGACTGACGCTGATCTTCGGCGTCATGGGCGTGATCAATCTGGCGCACGGTTCGCTCTACATGCTCGGCGCCTTCGCCTGTGCTGCGGTCGCGGCGGCGACCGGCTCGTTCTGGCTCGGACTCGTCGCCAGCCTTGCGACAGCGGCCGCCGCCGGTGCGATTGTCGAGCTTCTCGTCGTCCGCCGGCTCTATGATCGCGATCACCTCGACCAGGTGCTTGCCACCTTTGCGCTGATCCTGATCTTCTCGGAAGGGACACGCTGGCTGTTCGGGTCCTTTCCGCTCTATCTCGACATACCGCCCGTGCTGTCCGGTGCGATCGACCTCCCTGGCGGCGCGCGCTATCAGCTCTATCGCCTGGCGATCATCGGGGTCGGCATCGCGGTCGCGATCGGGCTCTATCTGCTGATCTCGAAGACTAGGCTCGGGATGCGCATCCGCGCAGGCCAGTCGGACCGCGAAATGATCGCCGCGCTCGGCGTGGACATTCAGACGCTGTACACAGTCGTCTTTGCGCTCGGCGCGGCGCTTGCCGGCCTCGCCGGCGCCATGGTCGGCGCGCTGCAGTCCGTGCAGGTCGGCATGGGCGAGCCGGTGCTGATCCTCGCCTTCGTCGTCATCGTCATCGGCGGCATCGGCTCGATCAAGGGCGCATTGGTCGGTGCCGCTCTCGTCGGTCTTGTCGACACGCTCGGCCGTTTCCTGCTGCCAAAGGTCTTCGCGCTTTTTCTCGGCCCTTCCGAGGGCACAACTGTCGGGGCGGCACTCGCCTCGATGCTGATCTATGTCGTGATGGCGCTGATCCTGGCCTTCCGGCCGCGGGGCCTGTTCGCGGCAGGCACATGAAGCGGATGCGCAGCGAAACGCCGATCGGTTTCCTTCTGGCGGGATTGCTGCTCCTCGTGCCGCTGGCCGCCTGGGCATTGGACGAGCCCTTCTACATTACGCTGGCCACGCGTGTGGCGATCCTGGCCCTGGCAGCGGTCGGCCTCAACCTTGCGCTCGGCCTGGGCGGGCTGGTGTCCTTCGGCCATGCCGCCTTCTTCGGAATCGGCGGCTATACGGCCGGCATCCTGGCCACCCACGCCTCCACTCTTCAGCCCTTGATGACATGGCCGATCGAGGTCGGCGGGTCCGACCAGATGCTTGTCATCTGGCCGGTGGCGATGATCCTCTCCGGACTCGTCGCGTTGGTCATCGGCGCGATCAGCCTGCGCACCTCGGGCGTCTATTTCATCATGATCACGCTGGCTTTTGCGCAGATGATCTACTATTTCGCAATCTCCTGGCCGGCCTATGGCGGCGAGGACGGCGTCCCGCTGGCGCTCCGCAACGCCTTTCCAGCGATCGTCACGTCGCTTCCGTTGAACTTCTTCCTCATCTGCTATGCCCTGCTGATCGCGGCGCTGTACCTTTTCGCGCGCATACGCGACTCGCGGTTCGGCGCCGCCCTGCAGGGAGCGCGGCAGAACGAGGTGCGGCTCGCAGCCGTCGGCATTTCGCCGTTCCCCATACGCCTGGCCGCCTTCGTGCTTTCCGGCATGATGACGGGACTCGCCGGTGCGCTGTTTGCCGACCTCAATCGTTTCGTCAGCCCGTCGATGCTCTCCTGGCAGATGTCGGGCGAACTCATCGTGCTCATCCTCCTGGGCGGCACCGGCCGGCTGTTCGGGCCTGTTGCCGGGGCCATGCTGTTCGTACTGCTCGAATCCATCCTCGGCGGCTTCACCGATCGCTGGCAGCTTTTCCTCGGTCTCATCCTGCTTGGCGCGGTCTTGTTCGCGCGGGGAGGACTCGTCGGCCTGCTGGCGGGGAAAGTGCATCATGGCTGAGACCGTCCTTTCCATCCGGAACCTGCGGAAAAGCTTCGGCGCGCTGAAAGCGACGGACAATGTCAGTCTCGATCTTTGCGCAGGCGAGATCCATGCGCTGATCGGACCGAATGGCGCGGGCAAGACCACCCTCATTCATCAGATCGCCGGCGCCGTCAAACAGGACGGCGGCACGATCGCGTTTCTCGGACGCGACATCGGCGGCCTTGGCGTTGCCGAAAGGGCTCGGCTCGGCCTTGGCCGCTCGTTCCAGATTTCATCGCTCGCCGCCGAATTCTCCGCGCTCCGCAACGTGATGCTGGCCGTCCAGTCGCGGCAGGGCTCGAGCCTCCGCGTCCTGCGTCCAGTCATGCGCGATTCCTCCTTGACCGAGCCCGCTTTGGCGATGCTGGAGCGGGTGGGCCTCGCCGGCCGCGCGCACGTGCCGGCCGCGGAACTTTCGCATGGGGAGCGCCGCAGGCTGGAGATCGCGATCACGCTGGCGCTTCGCCCCAGGGCCTTCCTGTTCGACGAGCCGATGGCTGGAATGGGGCCGGAGGGTTCGAAGAGCCTTATCGGACTCTTGAATGATCTCAGGCAGGAGGCGCCCATCCTGCTCGTCGAGCACGACATGGATGCGGTCTTTGCTCTCGCCGATCGCGTTTCCGTGCTCGTCTACGGGCGGGTCGTCGCAACCGGCAGCGTGAGCGAGATCCGCAGCAATACGGAGGTCCGCCGCGCCTATTTCGGGGAGCACCTCTGATGCTCCTGGAAGTATCGGGTCTCGAAGCGTTCTATGGCGCCTCCCAGGCTCTTTTCGGCGTGGACCTTGCCATCGATGACGGCGAGGTCGTCGCGCTCCTGGGACGCAACGGCATGGGAAAGACGACGACGATCTGCTCGATCCTCGGTCTCTTGCGGTCGCGAAGCGGAAGCGTTCGCTTTGGCGGTACGGAGACCTCAGCGTTGCCTGCTCACCGCATCGCCCGCCTGGGAGTCGGACTCGCTCCCGAAGGCCGCCGTTGCTTTTCCAACCTGACGGTGCGCGAAAACCTGCTGGCGGCGGCGCGGCCAGGCTCTTGGACGCTTGCCCGCGTCGCAGCGCTCTTTCCCCGGCTCGCAGAGCGGAGGGACCAGTATGCCAATACACTCTCGGGCGGCGAACAGCAGATGCTTGCGATCGGCCGCGCATTGATGACCAATCCGAAGCTCCTGATCCTGGACGAGGCGACCGAAGGACTGGCGCCGGTGATCCGGCAGGACATCTGGGCCGCCATTCGCAGCCTGAAGGCGGGCGGTCAGTCGATCCTCGTGGTCGACAAGGCGCTCGCTGAATTGCTGCCGATCGCCGACCGCGCCTTTGTTCTGGAGAAAGGCGTGACCGTCTGGCGAGGGCGGCCTGACGAACTCACGGCGCAACTTCAGGACCGCTATCTCGGGGTCTGATCCGCTGCGCGCCGCCCTTGCTGAACCCCGGCGGTCCCCGTTGCGGCTGCCCGGCGCCTGGCGAGCTGCAGCGCCGCGATTGCCGCGGCGGCGGCGAGGCCCGCCGCGATGGGGATGGCGGTCGATGGCTGCGGAGCTTTCTCGACGACTGCCACGACGTCGTACCCGACGTCGAGGCCGATGCGCTTGGCATACGATCCGAAGTCGACGTTGGTAATCATCAAGCTGTCGCCGGCGGGTGTGATGCTCAAGCCGGCAGACTGCAGGCGCTGCAACGGTTCGCCCGGGTCTCCGAGCGGAATGTTGACGGTCTTACGCACGTCCTCGCCCATCAGGTCGATGCCCTCGACCACGAACGAGAGCCGTCCATCCGCCGGCGTCCGCTCGACGGCCGACAGGAACTCCGTGGCCGGCACTTCCCGGTATGGCGGCGAAATCTGGTTGAGCCACCAGTCCGGCCGGAACAGGGTGAAGCAGACCAGCAGCAGGACCGCGCTTTCCCACACGCGGGACTTCGTGACGAACCAGTTCATGGTGGCGGCCGAGAACAGGAGGATCGCGACCAGCGCGGCGCTCACCACCAGGGTCGTGTGCGCCCAGCCTCCATCGCCGATCAGCAGAATCGCCGGATTGAAGATGAAGACGAACGGCAGGATTGCGGTGCGCAGCGAATAGAGCGCGCCCTGGAAGCCGGTGGCGATCGGGTCTTCCTTCGAGATGGCGGCGGCCGCGAAGGAAGCAAGGCCAACGGGCGGCGTGATATCGGCCATGATGCCGAAGTAGAACACGAACAGGTGGACGGCGATGAGCGGTATGGCAAGCCCCGCCTGCGCGCCCAGATCGACCACCACCGGCGCCATCAGCGTCGCGACCAGGATGTAGTTGGCCGTGGTCGGGATGCCCATGCCCAGCACGAGGCTGATCGCTGCGATCAGGATCAGCATCAGGATGACGTTGCCCCCGGAGATGAACTCGACAAGCTCCGTCATCATCAGGCCGAGGCCGGTCAGCGTGATGGTGCCGACGACGATGCCAGCCGTCGCGGTCGCGACCGCGATGCCGATCATGTTGCGCGAGCCGAGCGCGAGCCCGTCGACCAGGTCTTCCGCAGCCGCGCGGAGCGCGGACGCGAACGCCTGCTTGCGGAACAGGGCCATCAGCGGCTTGCGCGTCAGGACGATGCCGATGATGCTGGCCGTCGCCCAGAAGGCGGACAGACCCGGCGACATCTGCGCCACCATCAGGCACCAGAGGAGCACGGCGATCGGGATCAGGAAATCGAGGCCGGTCCGCGTCACCTCCCAGGCCCGCGGCAGCTGCACGATCGGCGCGTGCGGATCATCGAGCGCGAGATCCGGAAATCGCGATGCGTACCAGAGCGTGAACACATAGAGCGCCACGCCCGCGATTGCCAGCAGCACCGGTGCCGCGGACCCGAAGGCGGCGACGATCGCGAGAATGCCGTAGTAGAGAAGGCAGATGGTTGCGATGGTGCCGGAGAGGCCCAGTCCCATGCGCAACAGCCGCTCCTTCCCGGGAACGACCGGCTGCGGGATCGGCTTCAGATCCGCCTTGATGGCCTCGAGATGCACGATATAGAGCAGCGCGACATAGGAGAAGACCGCAGGCAGCAGCGCATGCTTGACGATCTCCGCATACGGAATGCCAACATACTCGACCATCAG
>DATFDU010000103.1:0-13567 GCA_035251915.1 Dongiaceae bacterium
TACTGGTGCGCCGAATAACGCCCTGCCGGCGGAATAACGGAACATTAATCTCGCCGATTTTGAATGATGCAATTGAGCGGAGCGGCCCGTGGGATTCCTTTATCTTGCATTTGCGGCAATTGTGGTGATCGGGGGCGTCGCATTCCTGCGCACGCGCCGGCGTCCGGAACCCAAGGCCGATACCGATTCCACCGAATATTTCCGCGAACAGTGCCAGAAGCTGCTCGAGACCAACAAGCTCGACGAACTCGTCGCTTATGCCCGCGAGCGGATCAGGAAGCGGCCCAATCACACCTACGCGCACTGGTATCTCGCGCGCGCCTTCTATCTGCAGCAGAAATGGATCGAGGCCTTGCGCGCCTTCAACGAGGTCGCACGGCTCGACCCCAGCTGGATCGAGGATAGTGTGACGCCGTACGTGCGTGCGATCGAAGCGAAGATCAAGCCGCGCGAGATTCCGGTCTCGCCTGACGCGCCGGAGCAACAGCGGACGCTGCACTAGCCCAGCTTGCCGAGCAGCGGAGAGAGGCCTTGTCGCTCACTGCGCGCGGCGCAATGCTCAAGCCTGGCGCATCACTGATTTCGGCGCAGCCATGCAGATGACGTAGTAGGCGATGGCCGCGATGCCGACGCCGAAGAACCAGCCATACACGCCCCACCAGGACGGCAACACGTCCGTGAAGTTGGGCAGGATGCTGGAAAAGATCGCGCCGATGCCGGCAGCCACGAAGGCAGCAACGTTCCAGCCGCTCTGGAACCGATATTGCCCGTTCTCCTGGTAGAGCGCGTTGACGTCGATCAAGCCTTTGCGGATCAGGTAGTAGTCGACCATGATCACGCCGAAGATCGGTCCCATCGTCGCGCCGATCACGCCGACAAAATGGGCGGCCCCGCCTTCCCACGGCGCGAACGGATAGAGCACCAGCGCGATCAGCGCGGCGATGTAGCCCCCGCGCTTGAAGCTGATGCGCTTGGGGAACACGTTCGCGAAGTCGAAGGCGGGCGAGACGAAGTTGGCCACCACGTTGATGCCGAGGGTTGCGACCGCGAAGGTCAACGCCGCCAGCAGGGCAAGGAACCAGCTCTCGAACTTTGCGGAGATCTGGTCGGGATGGATCAGGACCTCGCCATAGACCGTGTAGGCCGCCGTCGTGGTGATGCCGGCAACCAGGCAGAACAGGATGAGGTTGACCGGCAGGCCCCAGAGGTTGCCCTTCCTCACGGTGGCGGTGTCCGGCGCGTAGCGCGAGAAGTCGCAGAAGTTGAGGTAGAGCGCCGCGAAATAGGTGATCCAGGTGGCGGCCACCGCGAACAAGGCCGCCGTCGATCCCGGCTCGCCCGGCACGCCGGCATCCTTGGTCTTGTCGAGCAGCACGTCCTGCGGGATCTCGCTGCCGAACGAGAGGCTGCCGGCCTTGATCGAAAGATAGAGAGCAAGGATCAGCATCATGATCCAGACCGACGGCCCGGCCCAATCCTGGAACCTGCGCACCGTCTCCATGCCGCGCTGGATGATGAGCAACTGCAACGCCCATACGACGACGAAGCAGATCACTTCCAGGGTCGAATGGCCGAGCATGTGACTCGACTGATGGAACGCCATCATGCCGTCCGAGCGGGTGAGCAGCGCGACGATGGCGCCCGAGGCGGCCGCCGTCTGCGCGCCGTACCAGAAGCAGGCGACGACCGCGCGCACCAGCGCCGGCACGTTGGCGCCCCAGATGCCGAACGAGGCGCGCGCCAGCACGGGGTAGGGCACGCCGGTCTTCACGCCGGCGTAGCCCACGAGGTTCATGAGGACGTAGATGACGAGAGAGCCGAGCCCGATCGCCAGGATGAAATTGACGAAGTTGCCGCATAGCAGGAACAGGCTGGCGGCCAGATAATAGCCCCACAGGCTGTGCACGTCCGAGGTCCAGACGTTGAAGATGCTGAAGGCGCCCCACTTGCGCTCGGCAGCGGGTGCGAGGTCTTCGTTGTAGAGTGCAGGCGATGCGTTCGGGATGGCCATGGCAGCTACCTTTCCTGGGCGCTCCATGGGAACCGGGCATGCTCACTGGCCCCCGGCCCCTGAGCAGACCGTCGAAGCATGCGCCGATGGCCGGCGAGTCGTCCAGAGGAACGGCACTCGCCCGGGCGGCAGATCGCGTCAGGGCTTGTCACGCCGAGTCAGATCGCGCTCCCAGCAGATGATCAGGCCTGCCTAGTCGTCGCCCTGGCCACCTTCGCCCTGACCGCCTTCGCCCTGGCCGCCTTCGCCCTGGCCACCTTCGCCCTGGCCACCTTCGCCCTGGCCGCCTTCGCCCTGGCCGCCTTCGCCCTGGCCGCCTTCGCCTTGGCCGCCTTCGCCTTGGCCGCCTTCGTTCGGCTCCTCGCCGCCTTCGTTGGGTTCGCCGCCGGGCGCCGGGCGGTCGGGCGGAGCGGTGCTCTGCGCCCGCGTTCGATCCTGGCCGCCATGCGCGGCTTCCGGACGATCGTTGCCGTCGCTGCTGGCCGGAGCGGCCGCGGTGGCGAAGGAGCCGATGTCGCCGCATTGCGCGTCCTCATCCTCGCCGGCGATCAGGATGCTCTGCCCGCCGACGCAGGTGACAGCGCTGCCCGCGCCGTGCGGCCGCGCCTCGACCGTGCCGTCCAGGATGTCGATGATGGTGGCGTCATCGCCGTCGACGTGGACCAGGAACTCCGTGCCGCGGACACCGATGGTCGCGACTGGCGTCCGCAGCGCGACGCCCTGGTCGTCGTTGCCGTTGGACTTGAAATGGAACAGGCCGTTGTTGAGATTGATCAAGCCGGTCGCGGCCGATCCATCGAACACGTAGTCGGACAGCACCATCTCGCTTGACTGCTCGACGCTGAGCTCGGAACCATCGACGAACTTGACCTGGATGGTCGATTCCTCTTCCGTGCGCAGCGCCTCCTGCTGCACCAGCTCGTCGGCGGTCTTGGCTGCAGTTTCCTCCGCGCCAGGCGGCGTTCGATAGCCCTCGTTCACGACGTCCACCACGGTCGCGATGCCAGCGGCCTTCGCGCCGCCCGGCAGCGCCCACAGCGCGGCAAGGACATAGCCGATCTGGTACGCCAATCTCCGCTTCATGGACGCCTCCAGGTCGCGACGCCCGCTCGACGGACGTCACATCAGCATTGACGCGCGCATCCGCGCGCGACGAAGCACAGTGCGCCGCATGAGTCGTGCTCAGGCGTCACGCACTGGTCTGTCCCTGATCTCAGCGCACCTTCGGCGCGGCCATCGAATGGGGCGATCGTTCGATACTCGAATATTCCCTGACGAGGCCGTTATTGTCCGCCGGCAACGTCTCTCCATCACCCACCGGCAGGCCATGATGTCCATGGTCGCCCTCTGCCGGACATTGGCAAGGTCGTGTGGATTGTCTTGGTTTGCGTGTTGGGGGTCAACACAAATGTCGCCGGTTGCAGTGGCGCGACTCTTGGTACGCGCGGGCTGCTTGCGCAGCGTGGCGAAGATCGTCCTTACGCCGACCGCTCGATGATTCCGGCGAGCGGCGCAGCGAGCTCCAGGATCGCATCCGCCATCGCCCGCGACCCGATGAAGCCGCTGTCGTCCAGCTTGCGCAAGGCGTCGCGTTCGGCGATGGCGAGCTGTGTTTGCCTTGTTGCCGGGTTGTGCGGCGAGGCCGGTGCCTGGCGCGGCGGCTGAGGACCCAGCCGGCGGCTGAGGGCCGCGAGCGCACGGTCGCGTTCGTTCCGAAGTCGATTGAGGACGTGCTCGTTGTTGCGCATGTGCTCGCTAGACCAGCGCTCGATTCCGTCGGCGGTTGAGTCGGCCGCAAATACGGCGTCGCACCTGGCATGGTAGCGAGCCCAGATATCGTCTTCGCCGGCCCGGTGGGCCGCTTCCCAGGCTTCGTGCGGATCGAAAGACGCAACGCCGTCGCCGGACCCGGTGCGCAGGCGAGCGATCGCCAATTTGATCTTGGCGTCGAGGGCGGCGTTGACCTCGGTCCAGGTCAAATGCCCGGTGCCGACCAGGGCGGCCAGCCCGATGGCGTCATCGAAGGGCAGCCGGGCAAACAAGTGGCTGCCGTTGTGCGGGAGGCCGATCGCCAGCCATTCCATCCGCCGCCTGTGCTCGGCAACGGCGGCACGCCAGGCAGAAATTGCCCATGGCGCCGCCGTCGCATCGCCGCGCGCGCTCGTTGCGTCCAGCTGCACCGCAGCTGACTTTAATCCTGTGCCTTCAGCGGCTTGCGGATGGAGCGGGTGGACGTTGCTCGAGCCGAGCGCAGTCCGCGGCGGGCAGCATCCTGGCATTTTTCTTCCCCTTTGACGCGATCCCCGGCAGCATCGGCGCAAACGGCGTGCCACGGGAACAAAGTGCCGGCGCCGCCAGTTTCTTGGCGCCGGGCCGCAATTCCGTCATAACGGCCGCTACAATAGACCTGCCATCAGGGGAGCCGCCGAATTCACCATGACGCGCAAGCTGTTCGGGACGGATGGAGTGAGGGGCCAGGCCAATAGCGAGCCGATCACGGCGGCGACGGCGCTGACATTGGCGCTGGCGGCAGGGGCGCATTTCAGGCGCGGCGAGCACCGGCATCGTGTCATCATCGGCAAGGACACCCGGCTCTCCGGCTACATGCTGGAAACCGCGCTCACCTCCGGCTTCCTCTCGATGGGCATGGACGTGATGCTGCTGGGTCCGCTGCCGACGCCGGCGATCGCGATGCTGACGCGCGTGATGCGCGGCGATCTCGGCGTGATGATCTCCGCCTCGCACAACCCCTATGAGGACAACGGCATCAAGTTGTTCGGGCCCGACGGCTACAAGCTCTCCGATGCGATCGAGCTGGAGATCGAGCGGCGCATGGAAAGCAACGATTTCTCCAAGTCGCTGTCGCCCTCGGCCGAGCTCGGCCGCGCCAAGCGCATCGACGATGCGCCCGGGCGCTACATGGAGTTCGTCAAGTCCTCGTTCCCCAAGGGGCGCAGCCTCGCCGGCCTCAAGATCGTGGTCGATTGCGCGCACGGCGCCGCCTACAAGGTCGCGCCGACGGTGCTGTGGGAGCTGGGCGCCGACGTCATCGCGGTCGCCTGCGAGCCGAACGGCACCAACATCAACAAGGAGTGCGGTGCCGTCCATCCGCAGACCATGCAGAGCCAGGTGGTGGCGCACGGCGCCGATCTCGGCATCGCGCTCGACGGCGATGCTGACCGGCTGATCGTCGCGGACGAGAAGGGCGCCGTGCTGGACGGCGATCAGCTGATGGCGCTGATCGCGCTGTCGTGGCAGGCCGGCCAGAAGCTGAAAGCCGGCGGCATCTGCGCGACCGTCATGTCCAACCTGGGACTGGAGCGCACGCTGGCGGGGCAGGGGCTGACGCTGTGGCGCGCGCCGGTCGGCGACCGCTACGTACTGGAGGAGATGCGCAAGACCGGCTGCAACGTCGGCGGCGAGCAGTCGGGTCATATCATCCTCAGCGATTTCGCCACCACCGGCGACGGATTGCTGGCGGCGCTGCAGGTGCTGGCGGTGCTGGCGGAAAAGCAGCGGCCGCTGAGCGAGGTCGGCCGCGTGTTCACGCCGCTGCCGCAGATCCTGAAAAGCGTGCGCTTCGATGCCCGCAGCGGTCAGCCGCTGGACAATGCAACGGTGAAAGCCGCGATCGCATCGGGCGAAGCGGCGCTGAACGGCAAGGGCCGGCTGCTGATCCGCAAGTCCGGCACAGAGCCGTTGATCCGCGTGATGGGCGAGGGCGAGGACGAAGCGCTGGTCGCGCGCGTGGTCGCGGACATCGTCGCGGCTGTGCAGGCAGCGGCCTAGGTTCGGCGGCACCCAAGGCGCTGCACATTCTCGACCCTTGCTACTCCGGTGTGCAGGCTCTCATACACGTATAGCGGGTGGCCTAGTCGCCACGGCCTAGTTCCATCCTGTCATCGATCGGTGGCAGCATCCCCCTGTTCAGGCCAAACACACACGAACGGGGATTTAGCATGTCCAACTCGATGAAAGGCATGAGCCTTATTACCCTCGAAGAATTTTCACCCGAGCAGGTGCAGGCATTGCTGTCGCAGGCGATCGAGCTGAAGCGCAAGAAGCGGGCGCGCATCTTTCCGCGCTCGCTGGCCGACCGGAACTTCTGCCTGATCTTCCAGCGGCCCTCGTGCCGCACGCGCACCGCCTTTGCGATTGCCGCGGCGGACGAAGGAGCGCAGGCGCATGCGATGTCGCCGCAGGAAATCCGCTTCGGCACCGGCGAGAGCATCAAGGACATCGCGCGGGTGCTGGGCCGCATGTTCGACGGCATTGCGATCCGCGCCTATGACACGCCGCTGATCGAGGAGGTGGCGGAGCATGCCGGCGTGCCGGTGTGGAACGCGCTGACCGAGCAGCATCATCCGACCCAGGCGCTGGCCGATTTCATGACGCTGCAGGAAAACGGCATCGCGCTGTCCGGCGCCAAGATGGCGTATGTGGGCGAGGGCAAGGCGAATGTCGTGACCTCGCTGATGGTGGCGGCGGCGAAGCTGGGCGTGGAGCTGCGGGTGGTGACGCCGAAGGGCCATCATCCGGAGTCGGGCCTGGTCGACCGTCTGCTCGGCTGGCGCCACAATGACCGGGCCAACATCATCGTCACCTCCAGCATGCGCGAGGGACTGCTCGGCGCCGACGCGGTCTACGCCGACATGTGGGTGCCGATGGAAGGGGACTGGGATATCCCGGCCATGGCGCGCGATTTCCGCGGCTATCAGATCAACCGCGAAGCCATGGCGATGACGGAGAACCCGCGCGCCATCTTCCTGCACTGCATGCCGGCGCAGCACAACCTGCAGACCGAGTTTGCACGCCGGCATCCGGACGCGATCGAGGCGACAGACGAGGTCTTCGACGGGCCGCTCAGCCGTGCCATCGACCAGGCGGAGAACCGCATGCACACCATCAAGGCGCTGATGGTCTCGACCGTGTGACGCGCAAGAGATTAACCACGACCGAAGCCGCCACCTTGGAGGACGGGTGCAAGGTGGCGGCTTCCGCCTGGCAGACGTGAGCGGCTGCGCCTAGACCAGACTGCCTACGATCACGTCCTGACCCAGGGTGATGGTATCGGTCGTCTGCAGGGTCGCTGCGAGCACCTCAAAGCCGTTGGCCGCAATGCCGTCGGCATCAACGAAGACATTGACCGACGCGCCATCGTCCGAGATGGAGACCCGGTTCACCCTGTCGACATCCACCACCTGCGCGGAATCAAAGAAGGCGTCGAGATCGAACACGTCTTGTCCGCCGGTCGCGTCGCCATCGAAGTCGACGATGATGTCATGGCCGTCCAGCGACGAGGCGAACTGGAACGTATCGTTGCCGGCGCCGCCGAAGAGGAGGTCGTCGCCAAGCCCGCCGCTGATCGTATCGTCGCCGTCGTTGCCGAACAGCACGTCGCCGCCTTCGCCGCCGAGGAGGAGATCGGTGCCCGCGCCGCCGAGCACGATGTCGTCGCCGGCATCGCCGGACAGGATCAGGCTGGCGGTTCCGGCCGCGATCGAGCCGGCGTCGATGCTGTCATCGCCGGTGCCTCCGCCGACGACCAGCTTGTCGCCGGCTTCGACGTGGTCGACGGTGACGAGGGTGGACAGGCCCTCGACCGCGATCTTGTTGCCGGTGGCGCTCACCGTGATCATACCGCTGTCGTCGGTGCCCTGGAGGACCACCGTATCGGTCTGGCCGTCGCCAGTGGTGCCGGTGGAGCCGGCGAGATTGATGGCGACCAGCTTGGCGTCGGTGCCGGTCAGGTCATGGACGAAGACGGTGTCGGTGCCGCCGCGCGCTTCGAACCGGATGGTCTCGACGTCGTTCACGTCCATGATGATGTTGCCGAGGTCGCGGGTCAGGCGCAGCCGCTCGCCGTTGGCGGAGAGGTCGATGGTCTCGTTTCCGGCGCTGCCGTTGAATATCACGGTGTCGTTGCCGCCCTGGCCTTCGACCGTGTCGCTGCCATCGCCCGGATCCCACTGGAATACATCGTTGCCGGCGCCGAGCAGAGCCGTGTCGGAGCCCTGGTTGCCATCAACAAAGTCGTTGCCGTCGCCACCCAGCAGAACATCATTGCCATTGCCGCCGAGGATCGTGTCATTGCCCGCGCCGCCGTCGAACGTCAGCTCGATGAGGGCGGCCAGATTGCCGACGGCGGAAATCGTGTCGTTACCGCCGTTGGCGTTGATCACGAGTTTCTCGGTCGTGCCGATGTCGAGGCTACCGGGTGTCGCGCCGATGCGGTCGAATCGCACGCGATCGCCATTTGCTGTGACGGCGAGAACTTCGCCGGACTTGTCTCCGTTGACCTCGGCCGTATCGATGTCGGAGCCGCCTTCGACCAGGTCGCTGTCGTCGCCTGAATTCCAGACGAACCGGTCGTTGCCGGCTCCGCCGAACATCTGGTCGTTGCCGTCGCCACCGGTCAGGACGTCGTTGCCGTCGCCGCCAAACAGAAGGTCAGTGCCGCCGCGCCCGAGGAGCGTGTCGTTGCCGCTAAGTCCAAACAGTTGATCATTGCCTGAGCCGCCGGTGAGCGTGTCGTTGCCTTGCCCGCCGGAGAGCAGGCCTTTGAGTGAAGTGAGAATAGCCATGTGTCTTCGATCCTTTCAGAGTGGGATTTGGTTTGCGGAAACTTTCTCCCCGTCACGGCCGGTGGTGCCAGCCATCCACGAGCGTCTGCGCGGTTGACTCGTGGATGCCCGGACCCAAGAGAGTCCGGGCATGACGGGGAGAGGGCGGCGCGCCGTGGGCTGACAAGCGCACCGCCCGAGCTCACACGATCGAATTGTTCTGCGGAAAGATCACGTCCGCCAGGGTGACATCGGTGACGCCCTGCAGCGTTGCCAGCGTCACGAAGCTGTCGGCACCGCCGTCCTTGTCGAACTGCAGCAGCGTGTCGCCGTTGCTGACCTCGAGCTTCAGAAAGCCGGAGCCGATCGCATCCTCTACCGAGATATCGAAGTCGACGAACAGGTCGTAAAGATCGATCTTGTCCTTGCCGGCCTCGAACCCGATGATGAGATCGCCGCCGAGGGTCCCGAGATCGTCCGGATCGTCCAGCAGGTAGCGGATCAGATCGTTGCCGGCACCGCCATCGATCGTGTCCGCGCCCAGCCCGCCTTCGATCACGTCATCGCCCGCGCCGCCGCTGAGCTTGTCCGTGTTGGTGGCGCCATACAGGACGTCCGCGCCACTGCCGCCGTCGATCGTGTCGGCGGCGAAATGGCCAATGATTTCGTTGTTGAGTTCGTTGCCGATGACAGTCAGCGGATTGCCGATCAATCGCGCATTCTCGACGTTCGCGGCCAGAGTCAGGCTGGTGGACGCAATGATGGTATCGATGCCGCCATTGGCTGCTTCCTGCACCACGTCGCCGGTCTCGTCGACATTGTATGTGTCGTTGCCGGCGCCCCCGATCATGAGATCATTGCCGGTCCCTCCGACAAACCGATCGTCGCCGGCGCCCCCATTCATGGTGTCATCGCCCATGCCACCCTGCAGCGCATCGTGGCCGGCGCCCCCGATCAGCACGTCATTGCCACTGCCGCCATTCAGGTTATCGTCGCCGGCCTGGCCGTCGAGCTTGTCATTGCCGTCGCCACCGTAGATGTGATTGCCCAGCGTATTGCCGGTCCCGACGGCGTCGACCGCGCCCACGTCGAACGAAAGCTGCTCGATGTTGGCGCCGAGGACATAGGCGGCAAGGCTCGTGACGACTTCATCTTTACCCTGGTTGAAGTTCTCGAAGATCTTGTCGGCGGCATTGTCGACATAATAGGTCTCGTTGCCGTCACCGCCGCGCATCTGGTCGCTGCCGCTACCGCCGCTCAGTGTGTCGTTGCCATAACCGCCAACGAGCAGGTCGTTGCCGCCCTGACCGTCCACCTGATTGTTGCCGTCATTGCCAGTGATGACATTCGCAAGGTCGTTGCCGGTGATGACGTGACTGCCGGTGCCGATCAAGACGACATTCTCGAGATATGTCCCAAGAATGTAGTTCTGGTTGGTGATGACGGTATCGATGCCTTCGCCTTCGAGCTCTCCGAACTCGTCGTTGCCATCCGTGAAGTCATAGGTATCGTCGCCGGCGCCGCCAAGCATGACATCATCGCCGGCTCCGCCGACGAGAGTGTCATTGCCGATGCCGCCTTCCAACCAGTCATTGCCGGCCCCGCCAAACAGACGATCGTGGCCGTCGTCGCCTTTCAGCTTATCGTCGCCGACTTCCCCGAACAGCTGATCATTGCCGGCGCGGCCATCGATGAGATCGGTGCCGGTCTCTCCCGTGATCACGTTGTTGAGACTGTTGCCGATGAGTGTGTAGTTCTTCGGATCGAAGGCCTTCAGGTTCTCGACATTGGCCCCTTCGATTGACAGGTCGAAGGATCGCGAGGTCACGATGGTGTCGGTGCCTTGTCCCGCCAGCTCGGTCACCTTGTCGCCGTCGTCGTTCACGAAATAGGTGTCGTCGCCCACCCCGCCGACCATCGTGTCGTTGCCGGCGGCGCCGGAAAGCTGGTCTTTCCCGAGACCACCGATCAGCGAATCATCCCCGCTGCCGCCGTAGAGAGTGTCGTTGCCGGCCGCGCCATCCAGCCTGTTCTTGCCGTCGTTGCCTTCGATGAAGTTGTCGAGGGTGTTGCCGGTGCCCTTCACATCGCCGGTGCCTTCGATGATGAGCTGTTCAAGGTTGGCGCCGAGGACATAGTTGACGGTGGTGTGAACGGTGTCGATGCCCTGCTTCGCGCTTTCGATCACCGAATCCTTGGCGCTGTCGACGTAGTAGAAGTCGTTGTCCGCGCCGCCGATCATCCTGTCGATGCCGGCTTCGCCATACAGGAAATCCTCGCCGGCTCCGCCGATCAAGGTATCGTTGCCGTCGCCGCCGTACAGGGAGTTGGCTCCGTCGTGGCCTTTGATGACGTTTGCCAGAGCATTGCCGATGCCCTCATAGGCGTCGGGCCCGACGAGCGTCAGGTTCTCGACATGGAGCAGGCTCGCGAGCGACCAGCTGAGCGTGCTGCGCACCTCGTCGAGGCCGGCTGTGGCATCTTCGGTGATCTTGTCGGTTGCGCTGCTCACCAGGTAGATGTCGTTGCCGAGGCCGCCCAGCAACGTGTTGGTGCCGGCGCCGCCATCCAGGATATCGTTGCCCTCCTCCCCGAACAGAGTATCGTCGCCGCCGCCGCCCATCAGGGTGTCGTTGCCGAGACCGCCGCTGGCTTGATCGTGCCCCGTGCCGCCGTCCAACCGGTCGTTTCCGGAGTCGCCATAAAGCGTGTCGTTGCCGTCACCGCCTTCGATCGTGTCGTTGCCGTCGTTTCCGCTCTGCAGGTCATTGCCTTCGCCGCCTAGAACCGTGTCGTTGCCGGCACCGCCCTCGAGCTCGTCATTTCCCTGACCGCCGTCGAGCCGGTCATTGCCGCCGTTGCCCAGAAGCACATTGCTGCTGCTGTTGCCGCTCAGTGAGTTCGCCAGTGAATTGCCGGTGACGCCCAGCGCGGTGCCTTGCAGTGCGACGTTCTCGATGTTGGCGAAGGCCTTGCCGGTGAGTTCGATGGCGATCTGAGAAAACACCAGGTCGATGCCTTGCCCGCCGAGCTCCGTCACCTTGTCGTTCGCATTGTCGACATAGTAGATGTCGTTGCCGGCGCCGCCGGTCATGGCGTCGTTGCCGAGGCCGCCGAGCATCAGGTCGCTGCCGCCGCCGCCGGTCAGGGTGTCGTCGCCGTCGAGGCCGTACAGATAGTCGTCGCCACCCTGGCCATCCAGCTTGTTGTTCCAGACATTGCCGTAGATGTTGTTGGCAAGGGCATTGCCGGTGCCGACGGCCGAGCCAGCGAAGTCGTCGAACTCGAGATTCTCGATATTGCCGCCCAGCACGTAGCTGGAAAGGTAAGACCGGACGGTGTCGGATCCCTCGTTGGCCTTCTCCGTGATCTTATCGCCAGTGGCCACGACCTCGTAGGTGTCGTCGCCGCGACCACCGATCATGGAGCTTTTTCCTCCGCCGCCGCTGTTCAACAGGTCCGCGCCGTCGCCGCCGATCAGCGTGTCGTCGCCATCGTTGCCGAACAGGCCGTTATCGCCGCTGTTGCCCGTGAGAACGTTGTTCAAGTCATTGCCGAACCCGTTGATGGCGGCGCTGCCGGTCAGAGTCAGATTCTCGATGTTCTCGAACCCGGCCGCGCCGAGCGTGGTGGTGGCATCGTTTATGACCGTGTCGATGCCTTCGCCGAGGAGTTCCGTGACGGTGTTGACGCCGCCGACCAGGTAATACACGTCGTTGCCCTTGCCGCCGATCAGCGTGTCGGTGCCGACGCCGCCGTCCAGGTAGTCGTCGCCGTCGCCGCCTTCCAGCTTGTCGTTAGCGCCTCCGCCGAGCAGGCGATCGTCGCCGTCGCCGCCTTGCAGAGTGTCGTCGCCCTCGCCGCCGTTGAGAGTATCGTCGCCGGCGTCGCCCTGAAGCTGGTTCTTGCCGGTGCCACCGGCGATGACGTTGTTCAAGGCGTTGCCGGTGCCGTCTACACTGCCGCCGTTACCAGCGAGACTGAGATTCTCGAGATTGGCGCCGAGCGTGTAGCTGAAGATGGCATGGACCGTATCGATGCCTTCGTTCGCTTTCTCGCTAATCACGCCGTCGGGATAATCCAATTGATACGTGTCATTGCCCGTGCCGCCGAGCAGGGTGTCGTTTCCAGAACCGCCGTACAGGCGGTCGTTGCCGTTGCCGCCGAGCAGGCTGTCGTTGCCGGCGCCGCCATTGAGGTCGTCGTTGCCCGTTCCTCCCAGCAGGGTGTCGTTGCCGTCCTCGCCGTGGAGGGTGTCGTTGCCGGCGCCGCCGTCGAGCTTGTTGTTGTCGTCCGTGCCGTCGATGACATTGTCGAGGGCATTGCCGGTGCCGTCGAGGGCGGAGCCTTCGAGCTTCAGGTTCTCGACATTGGCGCCGAGCGCGTAGCTGATGGACGCATGAACGGTGTCGATGCCCTCGCTGGCCTTCTCCGTCACCACGTCCTTGGCGCTCTCGACGTGGTACACGTCATTGCCCTTGCCGCCGGTCATGGCATCGTTGCCGACGCCGCCTTTGAGCGTATCGCCGCCGTCGCCGCCTAACAGCGTGTCGTTGCCCTCGTATCCGCGCAGCTCGTTGTTGCCTTGATTGCCGCTGATGGTGTTGTCGAGCGTGTTGCCTCCACCGAAGTAGTTGCCGGCGCCGACGAGACTCAAGCGCTCGATAGCGGCGATGACGAACACATTGTTGTCGTCGAATCCGCCGACTTCGCCGAGCTCGATGCTGTCGTCATGAATGACCTCGTCCACGCCGGATTCGTCGATGATGTAGTCACTGCCGATGTAGTAGGTGTCGTTGCCTTTGCCGCCGTTGAGCGTGTCGGTTCCGTTCCCTCCTTCGAGTGTGTCGTTGCCGGAGCCGCCGTCGAGCTCGTCGTTGCCGGAACCGCCGTACAGATCGTCGTCGCCCGCGTCGCCGCTCAGCGCGTCGTCGCCATCGTGGCCGCTCAGCGCATCATTGCCGTCGCCGCCGTTCAGCTTGTTGCCGTAGTC
>DATFDU010000104.1:0-15292 GCA_035251915.1 Dongiaceae bacterium
ACCGCCACGGGCGACGCGCTGACGGTCCAGCTGCTCGACCGGCTGTCGCGGCGCCCGGGCGGGGATTCGACGACAATGCGGCTGATGGCAAGCGAATCGTTGATCGAGCGCGCCGTTTCCACCGGCCGGTCCGACTTCTTCGAGCAGGCGGTCGATAGCGTCGTCGACGATCTGCGCGACCCTCTGGTCTCGCCTTGGGCGCTTGGCATGTGGCTGGTGGCGTTCGGCGCCGCGGCCGGCCGCTACTTCCCCTATGCCCGGCGCGGCTTCCCTTATGCCACCGCCGAGGACGCATTGCGCGCGGCGATCGAGATCGGCGAGAGCCAGTCGCTGCGAGGCGTGGAGTTCGGCGCGCTCTATCATCTGCAGCTGCAGATGAAGCTGCGCAACGACTTCACCGAGTTCACCAGGCTGGTCGGGCGCCTGGGCGAGATCGCGGACAGCCGCTATACCACCCAGGTGGCCGTCGTCGCGGATTGCCAGGCCGCCATGCACACCTGGCAAAAGGACTTTCCGGCCGCCTACCGCGATTGCGAGCGCTTCATGGCCTCGATCGAAGCGGCGCACGAGCCGCTGCTGGAACGCTGGCCGCACTATGTCACGAAATATCAGGTGCTCCTGGGGGACGGAAAACCGAGGGAGGCGGCGGCGCTGCTGACGGAGATGCTGCCGCGCCTCGATGGCGGCATGCATGCGAGGACCGTGCTCTGCATCCGTGCCGCCGTCGCGCTCGCCGCCAAATGGAACGGCGACGAGACGTACCAGAACCACTTGCGCGCCTTCACGGACCAGCTTCGCATCGCGCAGTGGCCGGCGATCCTGCTCAACCTCCCCGGCCTGCTGGCCGAGCTGCTGGCGGATGCGCTCGAATGCGGTCTCGAGGTCGAGCTGTGCCGGACCATGATCGCGCAGCGCCGGCTGGCCGCGCCGGCGCGCCGGCCCGAGAGCTGGCCGTGGTCGATCAAGGTGCGCGTGCTGGGAGATTTCCGGATCGAACGCGACAGCGCCACGGTCGAGCTGGGCGCCAAGGCGCCGACCCGCGCGCTCGACATCCTGCGTATGCTGGCCGTCTCGAAGGATCATGCCTGCTCGCTCGAGAGCCTGCAGGACGCGCTCTGGCCCGACCTCGATGGCGACCAGGCGAAGGCAGCGTGCGAGCAGGCCCTGCACCGGCTGCGCAAGCTGCTGGGCGCCGGGGAGCTGATTGCGCAGCGCGAAGGCCGGTTGCGGCTCTCCACCGACAGGGTCTGGGTCGATCTCGCCGATTGGGAAGCGCGCTTGCAGCAGCTCTCGAACGCGGATCCGGCCGAGGCCGCGTCGCTGGTCCAGCTGGAGCGGTTGTTCCGCGACTTTACCGGCCCGGTGCTGTTCCGCGGACAGGCTTCCACCTGGGCTCAGCCGGTGGCCGAGCGTTTGCAGAACAGGTTCGTCGAGCTCGCTCTCCGCCTCGGCAAGCACTCCGAGGGGAAGTCGTCGCAAGGCTATTATCTGCGCGCGCTCGAAATCTTCCCGCATTCCGCCCGGCTATCCCACGCGCTCATCCAGGCGCGGCTGGCGCAGGGCGACAAGGCCGGCGCCATCGACGAATATTCGCGCTACGAACGTATGTTGAAGGCGGCGGGCGAGGACGATCCGTCGCCCGCGATCCGTGCCTTGGTCCAGCCGCTCCTGAAGGCGACGCGCCTGAACGCCTGACCGGTTCCCCTCACATCCCTGCGATCAGCGTCGATCGAAAAATTCACGCGGCCATGTTGGAACGCGAGAATGTCGTTCGTCGTATGAATACAAGTGGCAGAGACACACACCTTGATTGAGAGGGAAAACCCCTATGTTTCGCACTGCTTTCATGGCCTTGGCGTTGCTTATCGCCGCCCCGACGCTGGCCGCAGCCGAACCGGTGGGCAACCGGGTCGAGGTCAACGGCATGCAGATGTATTACGAGGTTTCGGGCGAGGGGCAGCCGCTGGTCGTGCTGCACGGCGCCTATATGAACATCCCGTCCATGGGCGCGATCATCCCCAAGCTGGCGGAGACCCACAAGGTCTACGCCCTTGAGTTCCAGGGCCATGGCCGCACCACCGACATCGACCGGCCGATCACCTATCCCAACCTGGCGGACGATGTGGCGGCTTTCATGGACAAGGTCGGGCTCCAGAGGGCGGACGTGTTCGGCTATTCGATGGGTGCGGCGGCCGGCTTGCAGCTCGCCATCCGTCATCCCGACAAGGTGAACAAGCTGATCGCGGCGTCCGCCGCCTACGATGCCGAGGGCTGGCAGCCGGAGTTCAAGGCATTCATCCCGCAGATGACTGTGGAGATGTTCGTCGGCATGCCGTTCGCCGAGGAGTATCGCAAGCTTGCCGCCAACCCCGACGGCTTTCCGGCGCTGGTCGAGAAGCTGATCGCGCTCGAGAAGGAGCCGATGGCGTGGGGTGCGGACGTGAAGGCGATGAAGACCCCCGTCCTGATCATCACCGGCGATGCCGACGTCGCGACCCTGGAGCATTCGGTTGCGCTGTTCCGGCTGCTCGGCGGCGGGGTCATGGGCGACATGGGCAAGCCGCTGCCGGCTTCGCGCCTCGCAGTGTTGCCGGCGACATCGCACACCGCCGTCATCACCCAGATTGATCTGCTGCTCGCTTTCATCGAGCCGTTCCTGAAGGGTGAAACGCCGAAGGGTTTCTTCGAGTAGCGCGCGTCCTCCGGCTGATCTCCGGCGATTACTGCAAGGGAACTTGCATTTTTTTTATGATTGCAAGTATTGCCGCACTCGGAGATAATCCGGCTCCATGGATGCGGGAACGGCATGTCGTTGAAGGAGGCCATTGCGAGCTCGGCGGAAACGCTGACCTCCTCGGAGCGCCGCCTGGTGCAGGAGATCCTGGCCAAGCCGCGCGCGGTCGCGCTCGGCACCGCGGCGGACCTGGCGCGCAGCGCTGGCGTTCACGAGGCGACGGCGTCGCGCCTGGCGCGCAAGCTCGGCTTCGAGAAGTACGCGACCTTCCGGGATGCCATCCGCGACGAGTTCATCGTGCGTACCGATCCCGCGGTGCGTGTGCTGAACACGCTGGCGCAGACCGGATCGACCGGCGTGCTGGAAGACCTGATCGGCCGGGAGATCTCTGCCCTTACGTCCCTTGCCAATTATGTAACCTCGGCGAAGCTGCGCCAGGCAGCGCAGATCCTGGCCAAGCCGCGCAAGATCGTCATCTTCGCGCGCGGCAACGCGGAAGCGCTGGCGGTCATGATGGAGCGCCGCCTGAGGCGTTTCGGGCTGGATGTCCAGCGGCTGCAAGGCGACGGCCGCGATCTGGCGGAACAGGTCCTCGATCTCCGGCATGACGATGTCCTGCTGGCATTCGCCTTTCGACGCCGGCCCCGCCACTATGCGCCGCTGATCGAGCGCGCACGCATTGTCGGCGCGCCGTCGGTGGTCATTGCGGGCTCGATCGGCCCAACGCTGGTGCCGGCGCCCGATCATCTGCTGTATGCGCCACGCTCCGGCAACACGGAACAGTTCCAGACCCTGACCGTGCCGATGGCGATCTGCAACGCTCTGATCCTGGCGATGGCACAGAACAACCGGACGCGCTCGCTGCGCCGGCTGGAGAACCTCGGCGAACTGATCGAGGAATTCGAGAGTAGCTGACAAGAGCCCATAGGGAGGAACACATGAAATCGCGACTGCTGATGGCGTCGATCGCCATCGCGGCCCTGGCCGGCCATGGCGTGCTGGCGCAGGACCTGGACAAGATGACCAATGCCGAGCTGTTGAAGGCGGCGCAGCAGGAAAAGACCGTGACGGTCTATTCCTTCACCAGCCGCATTTCCAAGGTGGAGCCGGCGTTCGAGGCGGCTTATCCCGGCATCGACCTGATCGGCAACGACATGTCGTCCGCCGAGCAGATCACCCGCCTGCAGGCGGAGACGAAGGCCGGGATCGTCAATGCCGACGTGGTCTACATCGCCGACGTGCCGGTGGTGGTGACCGAACTGCTGGAGAAAGGCATCATCGAGACCTACGTGCCGCCGCGGGTCGCCGATCGCCTGGCACCTGAATTCAAGTCACCGCTGCTGGCTCAGCGCCTGTCGACCAAGGTGCTGATGTACAATGAAGAGGCCTATCCGAGCGGTGCGCCCGTCAAGAATCTCTGGGAGCTGACGACCGACGCCTGGAAGGGCAAGGTCATCATGGTCGACCCGCTGCAGCGCGGCGACTACCTCGACCTCATGACCGAGTTCGTCCTGCGCTCCAAGGAGATGGCGGCGAGCTACGAGAAGCAGTTCGGCAAGCCGATCGCGCTCGACGAGGGCATCGAGAATGCCGGGCAGCAGTTCATCGTGAACCTGTTCAAGAACGACCTCGTGCTGGTCGGCTCGACCGACGATGTGAACGCCGCCGTCGGCAAGAAAGGTCAGTCGACCCCGCCCATCGGCTTCACCAGCTACTCGGATCGGCGCGACAACGAGGACGAGGGCTGGGCCTTGCAGGTGGCGAACGCGGTCGAACCGTCGAACGGCATCATCTTCCCGGCTGTCATCGCGATCGCCAAGAACGCACAGCATCCGGCGGCCGCACGCCTTGCCGTCGATTTCCTGATGGGCGACGACAGCAATACTGGCGGCGCGGGCTACGCGCCGTTCTATGTGGCCGGCGACTATGCCACGCGCACCGACATCGTCAGCCATCCCGATGCCGTTCCGCTTGCCGACTTCAAAGCTTGGCGCATCGATCCGCAGGCGACGGCCAAGATCAGGCAGGACGTCGGCGACCTGGTCCTGCAACTGCAATAGAGTGCACACTCGGGTCATGACGGGCGAAGTCCTGCACTCGGGGCGGCGAGGCTACGCCGCTCCCGGCCTTGCGTTGAAGGCGGGGATCCTGGCGGTGCTGGCGATCCTGATCCTCGCGCCGCTGCTGAAGATCGCCGCCGATACCCTGCTGCCCGCGACAATCGGCGCCTGGAGCGAGGTGGTGTGGGGGCGGCTCGCGCCCAACCTGTTCTGGCGGCCGCTCGGGAACACGCTGATCCTGGGAGTCGGCGTCGCTGCAGGCTGCGTGATCCTGGGCGGGTTCCTGGCCTGGCTCGTCACCATGACCGACGTGCCGTTGCGCCGCGGGATCGGGTTGATGGCGACATTGCCGTTCATGATCCCGAGCTTCGCCACCGCGCTGGCCTGGGGGTCGCTGTTCCGCAACGACCGCGTCGGCGGCCAGATCGGCTTCCTGCAAGGGCTCGGCCTGCCGGTGCCGGACTGGCTGTCCTGGGGCCTGACGCCGACGCTGATCGTGCTGGTGGCGCACTACTACTCCCTGACCTTCGCGGTCATCGCTGCTGCCCTGGCGACGGTCAATTCCGACCTGATCGAGGCCGCGCAGCTGACCGGCGCCAGCCGCAAGCGGATCTTTGCCGGCATCGTGCTGCCGGTCGTCATGCCGGCGATCGTGGCTGGTGGATCCTTGGCGTTCGCCGGCGCCGCCTCCAATTTCGCCGCGCCGGCCTTGCTGGGCCTGCCGGTGCGCATGCAGACGCTGGCGACGCGGCTCTATGGCATGATCGAGATCGGGCAGACCGCACGCGGCTATGTCATCGCAATCCTGCTCATCCTGATCTCCGGCTTTTTCCTGTGGCTGGGGAACCGCGTGGCCACCGGCCGGCGGTCATATGCCACCATCACCGGCAAGGGCGGCCGGCCGAAGCGATTCACGCTGGGGCGGGCGCGCTGGCCGCTCTTCGCAGTCGCGATGACGGTCTGCGTGCTGACGACGATCGTCCCGGTCGTCGTGCTGATCGCGTCCAGCCTCGCGCCGTCGTCGTCGGCGCTGTTCAGCAACTGGACCACGCACTACTGGGCCGGCCTGTCGACCCCGTCGATTGCGCAGGGTCAGGCCGGTATCCTGCACAACCCCGCGATTGTCGGCGGGATCGGCATCACGGTCTCGGTCGGGTTGATCGTCGCCGTCACGGTCACGGTGCTCGGCATCGCGGTCGCCTATACGCTCGCGCGATACGGCTCCGGCGCGATATCCGGAGCGATCCACCAGCTCAGTTTCGTCCCGCTCCTGGTGCCGGGCATCGCATTCGGCGCCGCCTATATCGCATTGTTCGGCGCGCCGATCGGACCGCTGCCCGCGCTCTATGGAACCATCGGCCTTTTGGTGCTGGCCGCCACGGCATATCTGGTTCCGTTCGCGGTGCAGACCGGCCGGGCGGTGATCCAGCAGGTGAGCGGCGAACTGGAAGAGAGCGCGCGGCTGACCGGCGCCGGATGGCTGCGCCGCTTGATTGCCGTCACTGCGCCGCTGGCGGTCCGCGGCATCGCGGCCGGCGCGCTGATCGTATTTGTGAAGATGGTGCGCGACCTGTCCCTGGTGGTGCTGCTGTTCACGCCGACCACGCCGTTGCTGAGCGTGCTGGCCTATCGCTATGCGTCGGAAGGGTTCGATCAGTTCGCGCATGCGATCACCGTGGTGATCCTGGTCCTGTCGATCGCCGCCACCTTGATCGCGAACAAGCTGCAGGCGAAATCACAGCCTTGGCTCAAGGCTTGAGCATGAATTGGGCAGAGCAATGATCAGGCTACAGAACATCTCCAAGAGCTTCGGCGGCACGGAAGCAGTGCGCGACGTGTCACTTGAAGTGCCGGCCGGCGCGTTCCTGGTGCTGGTGGGCCCGTCCGGCTGCGGCAAGTCGACGGTGCTGCGCATGCTGGCGGGGCTGGAGGCACCGACCGATGGCACCATCAGCTTCGCCGGCCAGGTCGTGTCGGACCCGCGGCGGCTGCTCGATCCCGCCAAGCGCAATGCCGGGCTGGTGTTCCAGAGCTATGCCCTGTGGCCGCACATGACCGTGGTGGGCAACGTCGACTGGCCGCTGAAGGTCGCGCGATGGAGCGCCGCGCAGCGCAGGGAGCGGGTCCAGGCGGTGCTGTCCCTGCTCGGCATCTCGGCGCTTGCGGCGCGTTATCCGGGCGAAATTTCCGGCGGCCAGCAGCAGCGCGTCGCGATCGCGCGCATGATCGCCCCCAAGCCCGGCATCCTGCTGTTTGACGAGCCGCTTTCCAATCTGGATGCGAAGCTCCGGGTGGAGATGCGGACCGAGCTGCTGCGCGTGCACCGGGCGACCGGCGCGACCTCGGTCTATGTCACGCACGACCAGGTGGAAGCGATGACCATGGCGAGCCATGTCGCCATCATGAACAACGGCCGCGTGGAGCAGTTCGGCCCGCCGCTCGAGCTGGTCCGGCAGCCGGCGACCGCCTTCGTCGCCACCTTTGTCGGCACGCCGCCCGGCAATCTGGTGCCATTCGCGCCGGGCAGGGGGCCGGTTGCCGCTGGCGGCACGAATGCGGTGCTGGGCATGTATCGGGCGGAGGACATCAGGGTCTCGCGCGAACCCGGTCAGAATGCCATCCCGCTCGAGTTCGTGGAGGCGAGCCCGGTCGCCGGCCGTACCATGATCACCGGCATGTCCGACAGGCTGCGCCTGACGGCGGTCATCGACGGATATGCGGACTTCACGCTCGGCGAAACCATCAACTTCCTGTTGCCGCAACAGCCTGCGGCACTGTTCTCGCAAACTGGAGCGCGACTGTCGTGAAGCGTCTGCTTCTGGTCAGGCATGGCGAATCCGAATGGAACAAGGAGCGTCGGCTGCAAGGCCAGGCAGACATCGCGCTGTCGCCGCATGGCCGCAACCAGGCGCTCCAGTTGCGGCCGGTGATCGCCAGTCTGGCGCCGGATTGCATCCTGACATCCGATCTTCAGCGCGCCCGCGAAACGGCCGCGCTGCTGGGATTTAACGAAGCCGAACCGTGCGTGCCGCTGCGCGAGATCGATGTCGGCGATTGGACCGGCCGTCCCATCGCGGAGATCGAGAAGGCTGACCTGGCTGCCTATCGCGGCTGGCGCGCCGGACGCTTCACGCCACCGCGGGGAGAGGAGTGGGCGGCGTTCAAGGACCGGACTTGCGCTGTGGTGCGCTGCTGCCTGGGCGGCGATGCAAGAAGGATTCTGCTGGTGGCGCATGGCGGAGTCATCCGCGCCATCCTCGAAGGCTTGCTTGGCCTGGAGCCCGCACGCATCGTGCCGGTCGGGCCGGCGAGCCTGACCGTACTCAAGCACACCAGCGACGAGAAGATGGCGGCCTTCAAGCTGGAGCTGTTCAACTTCTCGCCGACCGGTCCCGCGTTCGACTCTCCGGACTGAGGCGGTTCACCTGCTCGCGTGCATAGCCGGCCATCGACGCATAGCCGCAGACGATCGCCTGGCGCTCGGCATGGGTCGCGACCGCTTCGATATCGGTGAAGCCGTCCGGAGCGCGCGCTTCGACCACGTCGATCACGCCCTCCGGTCCGCCTTTCCTGTTGGCCAGCACGACCTCGGCGGTCGGCGGCCGCCGCTCGGCATCATACGCGGCCAGTGCGTCGGTCACCGATCCGGCCCAAGCGAGCTGGCGCGCCAGCGCCTTGGCATCGAGGATGGCCTGGCTGGCACCGTTGCTGCCGACCGGATACATCGGATGCGCCGCATCGCCCAGCAGCGTGACGCGGCCGAACGACCAGCGCGGCAGCGGATCACGATCGCAGCACGGATACTCGAAGAAGGTGCCGGTCTTCTCGATCAGCTTCACCGGATCGACGAAGCCCAGGCGGATCCGGTCACGCACGAAGACAATCGCTTCCTCGAACGTTCCCGGTCGGTTCCAATCCTGCCGCCCCGGCGACGGTTGCGAGCCATCGCCGACACGCGCCATGATCGCCCAGTTGGTCAGCCGGCTCTGCGGCTGCGATGGGTCGGCATGGATCGGGTAGAACACGAACTTTGCGCTGTTCCCGCCGGCGATCACCATGGTGCGGCCGTCGGCGTGGACCGGCCATTCCGTTGCCCCACGCCAGAGCATGTGGCCGTTCCACGACGGTCGCCCTTCACGAGGATAGAGGGCGGAGCGGACCACCGAGTGGATCCCGTCCGCGGCGATCAGCGCATCGCCGGCGGCTTCGATACGCTCGCTGCCGTCGCGGTGCTCGAAGATCGCCACGACCCGGTCGGAGCGGTCGCGAAAATCCATCAACCGGCAATCGGTATGAATCCGCGCTGGACCCAGCCGTTCGATCGCCGCGCGCAACAAGACACCATGCAGCTTGCCGCGGTGAATGCTGATCTGCGGCGTGTCGTAGCCGGCGTCGAGGCCGCGCAGTTCCTGCCAGACGGTCTGGCCGAGGCGGTTGGCGTAGATGAGCTCGCGCGTCCGGATGCCGGCCGCATCCAATGCCGGCAGCAGGCCGAGCGCCGCTAGTTCCTTGACCGCGTGCGGCAGCATGTTGATGCCGACGCCAAGCTCGCGCAGCTCGCGCGCCTGTTCGTAGATATCGACCTCGATGCCAACGTGATGCAGAGAGAGCGCAGCGGCCAGGCCACCGATGCCGCCGCCGGCAATAATGACTTTCATGAATATTCCCCTCGAGACTCACCGCGAAATTCCGGTTGCCTCGGGGAACAACTCAAATGCGAAAGAGTTCCAGTCGACTATCGCTCGGTAGAACGGTGTGTCGAAGCGTCAGGCGCGTTCGAGCGACAGGGCGATGCCTTGTCCGACGCCGATGCACATGGTAGCGAGCGCGCGCCGTCCGTCGCGCACGCCCAGCTCCAGAGCGGCGGTCAACGCCAGCCGCGCCCCAGACATGCCGAGCGGATGACCGAGCGCGATGGCACCGCCGTTCGGATTGACGAATTCCGCATCGTCCGGCAGCTCAAGCTGCCTGAGGCAGGCGAGTGCCTGGGCCGCGAAGGCTTCGTTGATCTCGATCACGTCGAACGCGTTGACGCCGAACGCGGAACGTTCCAGCAGCTTGCGCACAGCCGGCACCGGGCCCATGCCCATGATGCGCGGCTCGACGCCGGCGGTCGCCATGCCGGCGATGCGGGCTAGCGGCTTCAGGCCATGCTCCTTGACCGCGCGCTCGGAAGCGACGAGCAATGCGGCCGCGCCATCGTTGACGCCGGAGGCATTGCCGGCCGTCACCGTCCCGTCCTTGCGAAACAGGGCGGGCAGTGAGGCAAGCTTTTCGAGCGTGGTCGCGCGCGGATGCTCGTCGCGCTCGACCAGCTGCACGTCCTTGCCCTGCTTGACCGGCACGGCAACGATCTCGCGTGCAAGCCGGCCATTCGCCTGCGCCGCGGCGGCACGGATCTGGCTGCGCAGCGCAAAGGCGTCCTGATCGGCGCGCGCGATGCCGAAGTCGGCCGCGACGTTCTCCGCCGTCTCCGGCATGGAGTCGATGCCATATTGCGCCCGCATCTGCGGATTCACGAAGCGCCAGCCGATGGTGGTGTCGTGGATCTCGACACCGCGCTGAAAAGCGGCTTCGGCCTTGGCCTGCACCAGCGGCGCACGCGACATGCTCTCGACGCCGCCGGCAATGACCAAGTCCGCCTCTCCCGCGCGGATCATGCGCGCGGCGTAACCGACGGCATCGAGGCCCGAGCCGCACAGGCGGTTGACGGTGGTGCCGGGAGCAGAGACGGGCAGGCCGGCGAGCAGGGCGGCCATGCGGGCGACATTGCGGTTGTCCTCGCCGGCCTGGTTGGCGCAGCCCAGAACGACTTCGTCGATCCGGTCGCCGCCGATCGCGGGACAGCGCTGGCCGAGCTCCTTGATGACGTACGCAGCGAGGTCGTCCGGCCTCACAGGCGCGAGCGCGCCGCCATAGCGCCCGATCGGGGTGCGCACGCCATCGACGATGAATGCTTCGCTCATGGCTTTGATCCCTTCGCCTGCCCGGCCGCAAACATCGGGCCGCCCCGATAAGCCGGAAAGCCGTAACCGTTGATCATGACGAGGTCGATGTCGCTCGCGCGCGCCGCGATGCCTTCCGACAAGAGCACAGCGCCTTCCGCCGCCATCGCCGCGAGCAGGCGATGCATGATCTCATCGTCAGAGATGCTCCTGGCGACGAGGCCCTTGGCGGACCGCCGCTGTTCGATCAGCGCCGTGACCTCGGGATCGATCTCGCGCTTGCCTTCCGGATAGCGATACCAGCCAAGCCGGGCCTTCTGGCCGAACCGGCCGGCCTCGCACAGATGATCCGCGATATCGACATAGCGCGCCTCCGGATCGCGGGTCGCGGCCTGGCGCTTGCGCCGGGCCCAGGCGATCTCCAGCCCCGCCAGGTCGAACACCGCGAACGGGCCCATCGCGAAACCGTAGGCCTCCATGGCCGCATCGATCTGCTGCGGCAGCGCGCCGTCCTCGAGCAGGAACTCCGCCTCGCGCCGGTAAGCGGAGAAAATGCGGTTGCCGATGAAGCCTTCGGTGACGCCGCAGACGATCGGCAACTTGCGCAGCCGCTTCGCGACCGCGAGGCCGGTTGCCAGCACGTCCGGCGCGGTGGCGGCGCAGCGCACGACCTCCAGCAGGCGCATCACGTTGGCCGGCGAGAAGAAGTGCAGCCCGAGCACGCGGTCCGGCCGCGCCGTCGCCGCCGCGATCGTATCCGGATCGAGATAGCTGGTGTTGGTGGCGAGGATGGTGTCCGGGCGCACGATGTGGTCGAGCTTGACGAACAGTTCGGTCTTGACCGCGAGATCGTCGAACACCGCCTCGATCACCAGATCGGTGGTGCTGAGGGATTGCAGCTCGGCGCCGGTCGTCAGCCGGCGAAGCCGGTCTGCCTTGCCGGCGGCGTCGATGCGACCGGATTGCAGCGCACGATCCAGCAGCCCCTCGATCCGGCTGCGACCTTGGACTGCGGCTTCCTTACTTGGCTCAGTGCCGATGACGGTGAAGCCCGCATCGAGCGCGCTGGTCGCGATGCCTGCCCCCATCAGCCCTAGACCGACCACGCCAATGGTCTCGACTTTTCGCGGCCTCGCATCCTCGAGGCCGGGGACCTTCGCCGCTGCGCGTTCGGCGAAGAAAACGTGCCGCAATGCGGCGGCCTGGTCCGAATCCCGCAGCGCCAGGAACGTTCTCCGCTCCTCCGCCAGCGCTTCCGCAAAGGGGCGCTCGCCGGACAAGCGCACCAGTCGCACAGCTTCCCGCGGCGCATTCTGGCCGCGAGCGCGCGCCAGCGCCTTGCCGGCCGCGGCGTCAACGGCTTCCGCGGTCGCCGGCGGCACGTCACATGCACCGGTACGTCGCAAAGAGGCTTCGGCCAGCCAGTGTGCTTCCGAGATCGCCGCCGCGCGCAAGTCGCCGCCTTCGATCCGGTCGACGATGCCGAGCTTCAGTGCCTCCGCGGCGGGCACGCTCCGCCCGCTCGCGATCAGGTCGATGGCGGCGGGAATGCCGATCAGCCGCGGCAGGCGCTGCGTACCGCCGCCGCCGGGCACAATGCCGAGCTTCACTTCCGGCAGCGCCAGCGTCGCGGTTGGACTTGCGATCCGCCGATGCGTCGCGAGCGCCACTTCCAAGCCGCCGCCAAGCGCCGCGCCGTTGATCGCCGCCACCACCGGCTTGGCGGCATTCTCCATCGCGTTGAGGACCGTTGGCAGAACCGGCTCGACGGGCGGCGCGCTGAATTCGCGGATGTCGGCGCCTCCGATGAAGATGCTGCCGGCGCCGATGATGACCATCGCGGCCACATCCGGAGCCGTCTCGCCATGAGTCAGCGCCGTCAGAAGGCCTTTGCGGACGTCGGTCGAAAGCGCGTTGACCGGCGGATGATCGATCTCGATCAGCAGGACGCCGTTGCTGACCGTGCCGCGCACTGTATCGGAGAAGGTCGTCACCGGGTCTACTCCGGAACGACGGCGGTGGCCTGGATCTCCACCTTGGCGCGATCCTCGATCAGGGCGACGACCTGGACCGCCGCCATCGCGGGATAGTGCCGCCCGATCAGGTCGCGATAGGCCCTGCCGATCTCCTTGAGGTTGGCGAGGTAGTCGGCCTTGTCGGTCAGATACCAGGTCATGGAGGTCAGGTGCTGTGGTTCGGCGCCGGCCTCCGCCAGCACCTGCACGATGTTCTGCAATGTCTGGCGGACCTGGCCGACCAGGTCGTCGGTCTCGAACCGGCACTGGCTGTTCCAGCCGATCTGACCGCCGACGAACACGAACCGCCCGCGTGCCGCGATGCCGTTGGCATAGCCGAGCGGCTTGGCCCAGCCCTCAGGTTGCAGGATGGTGTGCATGCGGATCCTCCTGGAACTTGACAAGGGCGGCGCGCAGGTCGTCCGGCCAGGCGATCGACCGATGGCTCTCGAGCGAGGTGGCGACCAGCGTCTGCGCGCATTGCCACAGGGTAGTCGTGCCACGCTGGACGATATGGTCGAGCACGACCGACTTGCTGCCGACGCGCTTGACCGACAGCGCAAAGCTGAGCTCGTCTTCGAGGAACGCCGGCGCGCGAAAGTCGACCTCGAAGCGAACTGTCGGCAGACCGATGCGGCGCTCGCCGAACAGGACCTTCCACGGGTGGCCCATTGAGATCCACCAGTCCTCGACCACGCCGTTGAGCAGGTCGAAATAGCGCGGGTAGTAGGCGATGCCGGCGGGATCGCAATCGCCGAACCGCAGCACACGCGTGGCCTCGAAGCGCGCCATCACGCTTTGTCCTTGAGCAGTTCGCGCGCGATGATCAGCTTCTGCACCTCGGTTGCGCCTTCATAGATGCGCAACGCGCGGATCTCGCGATAGAGCGTCTCGACCATCTCGCCCGACTGCACGCCGCGGCCGCCGAACATCTGCAGCGCGCGGTCGATCACGGCTTGCGCCGTCTCGGTCGCGTTCATCTTGGCCATCGCGGCCTCGCGGGTGGCGGGCAGCTGCTGCACGTCGCGGCGCCAGGCCGCGCGATAGGTCAGCAGCGCGGCGGCATCGATGCCGGTCGCCATGTCGCCGAATGCCGCCTGGGTGAGCTGCAGGTCGGCGAGGGTCGCGCCAAACATGGCGCGGTTCTTCGCATGCGCCAGCGCCTCGTCCATGGCCCGGCGCGCAAAGCCGACCGCCGCGGCGGCGACCGAGGCACGGAAGATGTCGAGGGTGCGCATGGCGATCTTGAAGCCCTCGGCCGGGGCGCCGAGCCGTCGTGTCGCCGGGATGCGGCAGTTCTCGAACCGGATGGTCGCCAGCGGATGCGGCGCGATCACCCCGATCCGCTCGGTGACCGAAAAGCCGGGGTCGTCGGCCAACACCATGAAGGCCGAGATGCCGCGGGTGCCCGGCGCTTCGCCGGTGCGCGCGAACACGGTGTAGACCTGCGCGATGCCGCCGTTGGAGATCCAGGTCTTCTCGCCCTCCAACACGTAGGAGTCGCCGTCAGCGCGGGCGGCGCAGCGCATCGCGCCGACATCCGATCCCGCGTCCTTCTCGGATAGCGCGAAGGCCGCAAGCCACTCGCCCGAGCGCGCTTTGGGCAACACGGTGGCACGCAATTCCGGCGAGCCGCTGAGCGCAATGGCGCCGGTGCCAAGCCCCTGCATGGCAAACGCGAAGTCCGCGAGGCCGTCGTGCCAAGCCAAGGTTTCGCGCGCCAGGCACACCAGGCGCGAATCGATCGGCGGGGCATCCGCGCCAGCGCCCGCGACCGCTGCGTCCAGCAGGCCAGCTTGGCCCAGGCTTCGTACCAAAGCGCGGCAGGCCCTATCGACATCCTGATGTTCGACGTGAGCCAGCGCGCCAGAGGCCGCGAACTGGTCGACCTTCTCCGCGAACGCACGGTGTGCGGCGTCGAAGAACGGCCAGTGCAGATGCTCGCGCGTCGGGCCGGCCATGGTCAGTTCCCTTCGAAGCGGGGCTTGGACTTCGCCGCGAACGCCTCGAAGGCGCGGCGAAAGTCGCCGGTGGTCATGCACTCTGCCTGCGCTCGCGCTTCGGCATCGATCAGATCGTCGAGGCCCATGTCCCATTCCTGGTTCAACATGGTCTTGGTGACGCCATGGGCGAGCCACGGGCCATTGGCGAGGGAGCGGGCGAGGGCCAGCGCCTGGGTCTCCAGATCGGCGGCAGAATGCAGCGCGTTGTAGAAGCCCCAGCTGTGCCCTTCCGTCGCAGTCATGGTGCGGCCGGTCAGCAGCAGCTCGGTCGCGCGGCCCTGGCCGATGATGCGCGGCAGGATTCCGCAGGCGCCCATGTCCGCGCCGGACAGGCCGACGCGCGTGAACAGGAAGGCCGTCTTCGCCGCCGGCGTCGCCAGCCGCAAGTCCGAGGCCATGGCGAGGACCGCACCCGCGCCGGCGCAGACGCCATCGACGGCAGCGATCACCAGCTGCGGGCACTTGCGCATCGCCTTGACCACATCGCCGGTCATCTGGGTGAAGGCCAGCAGCTCCGGCATCGCCATCCTGGTCA
>DATFDU010000105.1:0-11456 GCA_035251915.1 Dongiaceae bacterium
CAGCTATGACGACGACGCGCGTTTCCGCAGCAAGATCGTGATGGCGCGCCATGGCTTCGGCCAGGGCGAGTACAAATACTTCGCCGCGCCGCTGCCGCAGACGATCGCGGCGCTGCGCGCGCGCTTCTATCCGCCGCTGGCAGAGATCGCCAATCGCTGGAACGAGGACCTCGGCATTGCGACCCGCTTTCCGGACGCGCTCGACGCCTTCCTCGCGCGCTGCCACAAGGCGGGTCAGACGCGCCCGACACCGTTGCTGCTTAAATACGGGACTGGCGACTACAACTGCCTGCACCAGGATCTCTACGGCGAGCATGTGTTCCCGCTGCAGCTCGCGATCCTGCTGTCAGAGCCGGAGCGTGACTTCACCGGCGGCGAGTTCGTGCTGACCGAGCAGCGCCCGCGCCGCCAGTCGCGCGTCGAAGTCGTGCCGCTGCGCCGGGGCGAAGGCGTGATCTTCCCGGTGCATCACCGCCCGGTCGCCGGCACGCGCGGCACCTATCGCGTCACCATGCGCCACGGCGTCAGCCGCCTGCGCTCCGGCCATCGCATGACTCTCGGCGTCATCTTCCACGACGCGAAGTGAGGATCGATTACCCGCGAGGTAATCGACCGAACGCCGCGAAGCGACCATCCTATCCAGGAAAGGAGGTCGCCATGACGTTACGCGCATTCCTGATCGTCGATTCCGTTGCCAGCGCGATGACCGGCCTTACCGCCGCCACCCTCTCCGACGTGCTGCCGCTCGGGCTGTCGATCGACGTGGTGCAATACGCCGGGTTGAGCCTGCTGGCGCTATCGGTGCTGATCGCCTATGTGGCGAGCGAACGCATCGCCTAGGGCTGACCGATCGAAGGCTCCTCGCGGTCGTCGGCGAGGATCTCGATCCGGGTCGCCTCGCGCCAGCGCATCATCAGGAGGAACCACATCACGATCACCTCGGCCGCCGGCCACGCGAGCCCGATCAGGTCGGTCACCATCACGGGCCAGACGGCGGGCAGGAACCGCGCCGCGCCGGCGCCGATCAGCAGCATCGGCAGCGGCCCATAGGCGATCGCCAGCACCACCAGCCCGGTCAGGTCGCCCCGGCTGCGCGCTCTGCCGGTGAAGTTGAGCCACAGCAGGAACAGCATGTCGCGCAGCGCGAACAGCAGGAGGGCGGCGAAGATGTACGAGAAGGTGCCGAGCGTCAGCACGCTCGCGTAGCGTTGCAGCGCGGCTTGCCAGCTGTCCAGCCACGCGAGCTCCCCGCCGATCGTGATCGACCAGATGGTGGCAACGCCCGCGATCGCCGTCAGCGCGTACGAGATCAGCCACCACGGCGTGAACTCCAGCGCGCGCCACCAGTGCAGCGCCTTGAAGCGCGCCAGGCCCCAGCGATAGCGCACCGGATCCTTCACCTCGGCGAAGAACGCGGCATAGGTCAGGAGCAGACCGACAACGCAGGCGCTCGCCAAGCGCGAGGTCAGCGGCTCGATGTCCCACGGCACGAAGCCCGCCGCATAGCCCATGCAGAACAGCGTGAACAGCGTCCACAGCCACGGCCGGTTGACATAGAGCAGCTCGGCGCGCATCAGGCGCCAGGCTGCCGCCAGCGCCCACACGGTGAAGATGGCGACCGAGGCAAGATAGAACTGGTTGGCCGGGTATTCCTGCCGGAACCAACGGACGGTACCGATCTCCGCCGCCAGAGGCACCGCGGAATATTCCCAATAGACCGCGACGGCGAAGGCCAGCAATCCGGCGATCTGCGCCATCGTCACCGTCAGGCGGCGGCGGAACTGCGCCTTGCGCAACAGCAGCAGCGCCACCACCAGCGCCGTCGCCTGCGCCAGCACGGCGGCCAGCAGCAGCGTCGCGACCTGATACCCCAGCGCGATCCGTGGCTCGGCGGGCGACGCCTCGAGGGTGAACCACACCATCAGGCCAAGGCAGATCAGCGCGCAATACCACGGGAAGGATGCGCCGCCGATCAGCTTGCCCCATACCATCGACCAGGCGGACATGCCGGACATCCGCTGGCTTTCCCAGGTGCCGCCGCCGACCTCCTCGGCCAGCGAATCCGCCACCCTTCTCGTGCTCCACAGCGCGAGCAGCAGCACGAAGCCCCAGCGCGCATACTCGGCGAGGGAACTTGGCGCCGGGTTCCACGACGCCAGCAGCGCCGCCACCACGATGCCGATCAGGATCGGCGCGGCCAGCACGCGCCCCCAGCTCAGCTGGAGCCAGAGGTTGCGCTGCAATTCGGGGCTGAACCACATGACCTAACGTCCCGCTCCGACCTTGGGCCCGATCTTGGGCAACGCCCGCGCCGCCTCGGCCGCGCGCACCTGCTCGAGATAGGCTTCCTGCAAGCCCTGCTCGTCGATCGCGAACTCGATCACATGCAGGTCGGCGGCCATGAGATGCTTGAGCAGCGTGTGGCGCGACACCGCGCTCGCCGGATATTCGAAGGTGCAGGTCGAGCCGATCAGCGTAAGCTCGGTGACGCCGCCCTCGTGGCTCAGCACATCGACCAGCCGGTGCTCGCCATCCGCCACCTCCACCCGGATGCGCACGCGCTGCTTGGACAACGGATCGAGCGCGCGGTGGTGCAGGATGCGCCCCTCGCGGATCACCAGCATGTGGGTCGAATAATCCTCAAGCTCCGCCAGGATGTGCGAGGAGACGATGATGGTCATGCCCTTGTCGCGCAGCGCGCGCAGCACGGCGGAAAGGCCCATGCGCGCCTCCGGATCGAGCCCGGCCGCCGGCTCGTCCAGCAGCAGCAGCGCCGGCTCGTGGATGATCGCCTGCGCGATCGCCAGGCGCTGACGCAGGCCGCGCGACAGCGTGCCCGCCTTGTCGCCCAGCCGGTCCAGGATCTCCATGCGCTCGGCCGCCAGGTGCACGCGCGCCGCCCGGTCGCCATGCGGCACGCCCAGGGCCGCGGCGCGATAGCCCAGGCACTGCCGGACCGTCAGCTCGTCATAGAGGCCGTAGAAGTCCGGCAGGAAGCCCATGCGCTGGTGCGCAAGGCGCGGCGCATCATGGATGTCGAGGCCATCCAGCTTGACCTCGCCCGCGAACGGCCGGTCGAGCGCCGCGCAGCAGCGCAGCAGGGTCGACTTGCCAGCGCCGTTCGGCCCGACCAGCGCCGTGATGCTCTTGGGCTCGATCGAAAACGACACGTCGTCCAGGGCACGATGCCCAGGATAGTCGAACACCAGATGGCGGACCGACAGCATGGACGCGATTCGTCCCTGAGGACTCGGGTCGGGTCAAGCCTTACCCACCCCGTGCGCTCAGGAAATATGCGCCAAGTCACAGGGTTAGAGACACTCGCGGGCGGCAGGATCAGGTCGGCTGATCGGAATTGACAGCCTGCATTTGAGGCAAATCCCCTTGATTATTTTAGGGCTGCTTAGTGATTGCGATGTCACGCTTGAGGTTCGGTCGAACAACCACGGTGGTCGGCCAATGTTTCTCACACGTGAGCGTGCGAAAGCGAAATTGTGGCTCGTTGGACGCGGCGTCTTGTGCGTTCTGGCCCTGCTCGTTCTTGGCAGCCAGCCGACCCAAAGTCGCGCCGACATCCTGAACTGGCTGACGAACCTCGTTCAGGAAGACGATATGGAGCACGCGGCGCTGTCCGCAGTCACGCTGCCGCCCGACGCCATCGTCACCCAGCGCGGCGAGACCCGCACGATCGAACTCGAGCGCGATCTCATCGAGCTCTATCCCAGCACGGCCGTGACGTTCGATGTATCCGGCGGGAAAACGACGATTCATCTGATCTCCGGAACGATCCGGGCCAAGGTCGCAAAGCGCAAGAAGGCCCAGACCTTCGACGTGAAGACGCCGATGCTGGTGGGAACCGTCAAAGGGACCGATTTCGAAGTCAGCGCAATCGGCGGGGCTTCCGCGGTCTCCGTCTATGAAGGCAGAGTCGCCGTCAAGGCGGTCGGCAGGGTGGGCGGCATCGACGTGACGCCCGGCAAGACCGCCAGCGTGCGCAGCGCCGATCGCGACCCCAGCCTGGGATCGACCCCAACCGGCGGGGCTGCTGCGGCGGCGAAGGCCCTGGCCCGCGGCACCGCCGCGAAGTCCGGCGGAGCGCCAACCGACGACGGCAACACGGGAACGGATCGAACGCGCGCAGTCAATACGACTGGCCGCTCGGGGAGTTCCAGCTCCGGATCGGATGGCGGGACCGACGGCGATGGCGAGGGCGGCGAGAGCGGCGGCGATAGCGAGGGCGGCGAAAGCGGCGGCGACAGCGAGGGCGGAGAAAGCGGCAACAGAGACAGTGGTGAAGGCGGTGACGGTGAAGGCGGTGACGGCGGAGAGGGCGGCGAAGGCGGCGACGACGATGACTAACCGTCGCGACGATCCGCCCTGCGGGTGAGCAGTGAGGACGAAACCTGGCACGATGGGCGTGGCGTTTGGCTACAGACCCTGTGCGGACACTGGAGCGCACCCATCGTCGGCGGTGATCCCGGCGTAGCCATGGAATCGCAGGTCTGGTCGAGCGAGGGTGTCGTCCTGACCGTGCTGTCCAACGTCCAGGATGGCGCATCGAGCGTCCACCAACGCCTCGCCGAGTGGTTGAGCTCGGCTTGAATTGTCTCGGGCGGTGCCTCGGCAGCCAATCCATGACTTGACCGACCGCAACCAGGGCGCGACGATTGGCAGCAGCAACGCTTATCCGCCCAGCCGCAGTCTTAAGCCGGTTGAGAGCGATGGTCCTGCCGCTCCCGCCGATGCCGGAGGGTCGCGATGCGCTATGCACATACCGGAATCGCAGCGGCAATCTGGGTGATGCTGGTCGGGCACTCCGATGCGGCGGAACCGCCATTGGCCCTGGTCGCAGAAGAGTTCATGGTGGATTCGGGCGATCCGGGTGTTCAGCTCTATGTGCGGAACAAACACCCGCTGGATCTGACCCGGATACCGGCCGCGCACATCCTTCTATACGTGCATGGCGCGACACAGCCCTCGGAAGCGACCTTCGATCTCTCGCTCGAGGGTACTTCGTGGATGGACTACATCGCGAGCCGAAGGTGGGACGTCTATCTGATGGATGCCCGCGGGTATGGCGGATCGACGCGATCGCCTGAACTCGCGCAGTCCGATGCCGCGCAGGCGCCAATTGTCTCGACCGACATCAAGGTGCGGGACGCCGAGGCGGTTATCGACTTCATCCTGAAGCGCCGGGGGGCCCCGAGACTCAGCTTGATGGGCTGGTCATGGGGCACCATCGTTGTCGCTGCCTATGCAGCGACGCACACGGACAAGGTCAGCAGCCTCGTTCTCCATGCGCCAGTCTGGTGCGAAGGGCCGTGCGAGTTCGACCCGCAGCTCGCAGAAGCAGGGCCGGCTTCGCAGACAGGCGAACTTGGCCCAATAGTCGAATCCCCGATGGAGGGAGCACGCAATCGGCTGCAATCTGGGGTGCCTTCCGCCCGACGCGACGAATTGTTGCCGCCGGATTGGTTCGCAGCCTGGTCGGCCGCCGCGCTCGCGACCGACCCCGTTGGCTCCAAGCAGGCTCGACCTGCGATCCGCGTTCCGGCCGGTGTAAGCCAGGATTTCCAGGAATACTGGGAGCAAGGAAGATCGTACTACGATCCGAAAGAGATAACGGCGCCGGCGTTGGTTGTCGTTGCCGAATGGGATCAGGTCACGCCATCGAGTGGGGCGAAGGGCCTCTACGAGGCACTTGTGAACAGTGCCGAGCGACGGCTTGTCGAGCTCAAGGAAGGTTCGCACATCATCATGCTTGAGAAGAACCGGATCTTACTGTTTGAGGCGGTCCAGCAGTTCTTGGACACCACCGGCACGCCGCACTGAGCGACGGGCCACGAAAAGCAAAACGGGCGGGACCCGAGGCCCGCCCGTCCGTCTGCGATATGCCTGCCGGGCTCAGATGCCCATGCACATGTATTTGACCTCGAGGAAGTCCTCGATGCCGTATTTCGAGCCCTCGCGGCCAATGCCGGATTCCTTGACGCCGCCGAACGGCGCCACCTCGGTCGAGATGATGCCCGTGTTGATGCCGACGATGCCGGACTCGATCTGCTCCGCCACCCGCCACACGCGGCCGAGGTCGCGGGCGTAGAAATACGCCGCGAGACCGAACTCGGTGTCGTTGGCGAGCTTCACCGCCTCGTCCTCGGTCTTGAAGCGGAACAGCGGCGCGACCGGGCCGAAGGTCTCCTCGCGGGTCACCTTCATGTCGGTGGTGACGTTGACCAGGATGGTCGGCTCGAAGAAACTCTGGCCCAGGCTGTGGCGCTTGCCGCCCGCCACCACCTTGGCGCCCTTCTTCACGGCGTCGGCGATGTGCTCCTCGACCTTCTCCACCGCCTTCATGTCGATCAGCGGGCCCTGCTGGGTCTCGCCCTTGAGGCCGTCGCCGACCTTCAGCTTGGCGACCGCGGCGGTCAGCTTGGCGGCGAAGGCGTCATAGACGCTGTCCTGCACCAGGATGCGGTTGGCGCACACGCAGGTCTGGCCGGTGTTGCGGTACTTGGACATGATCGCGCCCTCGACCGCGGCGTCGAGGTCGGCGTCGTCGAACACGATGAAGGGGGCGTTGCCGCCCAGCTCCATCGAGGTCTTCTTGACGGTCTTGGCGCACTGCTCCAGCAGGATCTTGCCGATCTCGGTCGAGCCGGTGAAGGTCAGCTTGCGCACGATCGGGTTGGCGGTCATCTCGCCGCCGATCTGCGTCGCCGAGCCGGTGACCACGTTGAAGACGCCGGCCGGCACGCCGGCGCGGTGCGCCAGCTCCGCCAAGGCCAGCGCCGAGAACGGCGTCTGGGTCGCGGGCTTCAAGACGATCGGGCAGCCGGCGGCCAGTGCCGGGCCGGCCTTGCGGGTGATCATGGCGGAGGGGAAGTTCCACGGCGTGATGGCGGCGACGACGCCGACCGGCTCCTTGGTCACCACGATGCGCTTGTCGGGCTGGTGCGCCGGGATGACATCGCCATAGGTGCGCTTGCCCTCTTCGGCGAACCACTCGATGAAGGAGGCGGCATAGGCGATCTCGCCCTTCGACTCCGCCATCGGCTTGCCCTGCTCCGCCGTCATCAGGACGCCCAAGTCCTCCTGATTCTCCATCATCAGGTTGAACAGCTTGCGCAGGATGTTGGCGCGCTCCTTCGCCGTCTTCTTGCGCCAGCCGGCCCAGGCGGCATTGGCGGCCTCGATCGCGCGGCGCGTCTCTGCCGTGCCCATGTTGGGAATGGTGCCCAGCACTTCGCCGGTGGCGGGGTTGGTGACGTCGATGGTCTTGCCGCTGTCGGCGTCGGCCCACTGGCCGTTGATGTAGCACTGCTGGCGGAACAGGCTGGGATCCTTGAGCGACAGGGCGGCGGGTTTCTTGAGCGCGGCTTGCGACATGATTTTTGATCCTCGAAAGGCCGGGGAAAGATGGCCGGCAGTATAGCTAGAGATGGGGTGGAATAAAGCCTGTTAAAGAGCCCCGCGACATCACGGAAAATGCTTTATTTTCCGACGACTACTGAGCGCTCTTCGCTTCCTCGTCATCGCCCGGCGTATGCCGGTCGATGAGCTCTTGCCAGAAGCTGGTGTCCTCGAACGCATAGGAGACGCGCAGCGGTTGATCGAACGTTGCCTCGCGCGCCTTCATCAGGCGGATCAGCGCGCCGGCGTCGCGGCGCTTGAGATCGAAGCTGTTGTTCTTGAGCCAGACCTTGAGCCGCGCTGCTTCGTCGCTCGCGACGCCTTCGGCGACTGCTTTCGCCAGGATGCGCTCCCAGGTGCGGTCCTTGTAGTAGATCGCCAGCGCGCTCTGCAGCAAGCGCTTGCGCGCTTCGTTCGACAGCACGCCCCGGGCGCGCGACAGGTTGGCGCGCACATTGACCAGCGCCTCGGTGACGGATGGGTATCCCAGCTCCGGCGGCCCGTGCAGCACCGCGACCTCGGCATCATCGATCAGCGTGCCGCGGCGGTAGGCGCGATAGATCACCCCCGCTCCGACCATGCCGAACGACCACAGCTCGGCGGCGCGCAGCGCGCCCATGCTGGCGGCGCCGAACACGTGGATGCCCTCGGACATCGCCCACAGGATTTCCTTGTGCCAGACCGCGGGCTGCGCCTCGAAATAGCCGTCGATCAGGCCGATGGCGCGCGGCCCCTGGCGCGCGGCGCGATAAATGTCGCCCTCCGCCGCCGGCGGCAGATAGGTGATCCCGGGAACCGAAGCGTCAGCGCGATCGAGGGACGGCCCGGCAAATACCGCAATGGTCATGTCAAACTCTGTTGGAAGCGCAAGGCGCGTTCCCCCAGAGCATAGTCGGGCGCGTCTTCCGGGTCGAGTTCGAGCCCGGGAACCATCAGCCGCACCACCGGAATGCCGAATTCCCGCTTGGTCAGATCGACCACGCATACATGCTCGGCGCCGACCGCCTTCACCCGCTCCAGCAGGAAGGCGAGGTCGGAGTCGAAATCGCCGCGCGCGAGGTCCGGAATCTCGTCGAAGCGGCGCGCCGGGATCCGGTTCTCCCACAGCTTGTTGGCGAACTCCATGACCCGCTGCCGCGCCGGCTCGTCGTAATCGTGGCGCTTCAAGTCGTCGCGCGAGCCGGAGATGTAGGTGAGCCGCGACTGCACCGCCTCGGTGACCGCGCGGCTGAGCGCGATGCCGCGCGCGAGGTGGCAGCCGGCGCCGCAGAACGAGCCGAGCGGCATGCGCGTGTTGCCAGGCCCCTCGCGCAGCCGCACGAAAAAGGCAGGCACGCCAACATCGCTGGTCATGTCCCAGACCGACAGCATCATCCTGGCCTCGGTCAGGCGGTCGATCAGTGTGCGGCAATAGGGATCGTCGACGGTGTCAAGGTCGAGCCGGGTGGCGGCGCGCCCGGCCCGCGGCCGCAGCGCCCACAGCGCATTGGCGTCGCGCTCGATGATCTCGTAGAGCCCGGCGCAGATCGCCTCCAGGCGGTTGTTGCCGGAAGCAAGGCCGTTGCTGCAGACGGGGAAATCGCCGCTGCTTTGGTGCTCGCGCACCTCGCGGCAATCGGTGTGGATGAGGTCGTACGGCACCCAGATCGGCTTGCCGTCCAGCAGGTCCTCGGCCTCGATCCAGGGCAGTTCGGTGCGGTCGCTGGCGGCGAAATCGTTCGATTGCGGCACGATGCCGAGATCGACCACGCGGCGATCCTTTGCCAGTTCGCGGCGCGAGGCGACCGGCACCGGCAGGTCGATATGCTCGCCGTGGAAAGTCTCCGCCGCCTCCATGAAGCCGGAGGTGCGGGCGGCATCGAGGTCGAGCCCCTTGCCCTGTGCCACCGACAGCGCGCGCGAGTTCGGGCGGCACGCCATGATGACCGGGATACCGATGTAGTCGAGGCCGGTGACGTCGGCCAAACGCGTGATCCCCATCGGGGCCGCATAACGACGAAATCGCGCCAGCGTTTCCGCTGGCGCGACTGCTCGATGCGTTCCGCGCAAATAAGCTTTGGGCGCGGCCCGGTTACCTAACTCCACGTCGCAGGCAGTGGATCAGACGGCTTGCGGATGGATGGCGCGCGCCGAGCGGGTGCACTGCCGGCTCTGGCGGGCGCACTGACGGCTCTGACGAGCGCATTGACGGCTCTGACGCACGCACTGGCGGCTCTGCCGTGCGCTGATGGCGCGGGCGTTGCGGTCGTCTTCGCTTTCACCCAGTTCCATCGCGAAGTCGCCGGTCGCTCCGAGCGCGTTCAATTCTTTTTCCAGCATACCGAGAATCTCGGTGCCGCCGTCCTCGAGCGGGCTGCCGATCGCTTCCGCCGGGATCAAATAGTGGCGGCCGCGAATCTTCACCAGAACGTCGCCGATGCCAGTATCCCCTTCAAGGGATTGTGTCCGATCTACCATGCTCCCCTCCTCGCTGTAAAAACATGGTTAGAGAATACTTTACGAGCCAACCTCTCGTTAACAACCGCTTAACCATACGGGCAAGGTGCTACAAGTCAAGGTGGCTGAAAGGGGTAAGCTCAAAAAATTCAACCTGTGGTGAGCCGGCCATAGACCAAAAGGAATAGTTGCACCGGCTAAGGGACTTAAGTCCCGGCGAACCATCGCAGTGCTGTCAAAAAGGCGGTCGGATTCTCGAACATCGGCATATGGCTGGCGCCCGGAATGATCGAGACCTTCGCGTCCGGGGTCAGGGATGCGAAGGCGCGGTTGGCCGCCGGCGTCGATTCATCGAACTCGCCGCACAAGTAAAGGCACGGCACCTGGATCTGCGAGAGCAGTGGACTCGCATCGTAGCCCTTGAGCAGGCCGGTGCAGGCGAACGCGCCTTCGCCCCAGAGCGCGCGATAGATCGTCCCATTCATCTTGCGGAACAGGCTGGCGACTTCCGGCGGCTCGGTGTTGGTGCGGCAGAAATGCCGCTTCATCAGCAGACGCAGTGCCGCCTGGTAGCCGGGATCGCTGGTGGTGCCTTCCGCTTCGTGACGCTCCAGCGCGATCTGCACCTCCGGCGGCAGCGCCGCGCGGTGCGCGACGTTGTCGGCGATCCAGCGCGCCGCGCTGATGAGCGGAGACGCGAAAATCGCGCCCTGCAGGCCGGCGGGATTGCGGGCGGCATATTCGACCGCGATCAGTCCGCCCCAGGAATGGCCGAGGATGATGCAGCGGTCGATCTCCAGCGCCGTGCGCAAGGCGTCCACTTCCGCGACGAAGCGCTCGACCGTCCAGTTGCGCGCGTCGCCCGGCTTGTCCGAGTCGCCGCAATCCAGCTGGTCATAGAGGATGATGGTGCGCTCTTCGCTGAGCCTGGTGAGCGGCAGCAGGTAGTCGTGCGAGCCGCCGGGACCGCCATGGATGCCGATCAGCGGTGCGCGCGGCGATTTGAGATGGCGGACGCCATCCATGCGCCACCAGATGCGCCCGCCCGGCGCATCGGCATAGCCGGTCCGTTCCGGGCCGGTCGGGGTGATGCTGGCAGCCAGCATGCGCACTGTCCCCCACTCTGGAGTCTCGCTGCCTTCGTAGCGGCGAAATGCGCCGAGACTATGGCGGGGTCAGTGTCGTCTCTGGCCGCCGATCGCCTGCGCTGCCGCGAACCCGGAGCGAATCGCGCCTTCGATGGTAGATGGCCAACCTGTGTCAGTCCAATCACCGGCCAGAAACAAGTTGTGATGCTGTGTCACAGGCCCGGGCCGCCGCCGCAGCTGCGCGGGCGTGGCGGCGAAGGTGGCGCGCTTCTCCTTCACGATGCGCCACTGCGGCATGGGCGTTGCGCCCAGCTCCAGCGCGCGCTGCACGTCGCGCCAGATCGCCTGCGCCAGATCCTCCGCCGCGCGGTCGATCAGATGCTCCGCGGCGCTGATGGTGACGGAGACGTGACCCGGCTTAACGAACACCCACTCCGCCGTGCCGCCGACCACGCCCAGGAAGCTGTTCTGCGCCACGGTCGCAGGCTTGATCCGGTAATGCGCGTTGACGATGCCGCGGAA
>DATFDU010000106.1:0-8458 GCA_035251915.1 Dongiaceae bacterium
GTTTCGGTGAACTCGACGCCAGCCTGGCTCATGGTCGAGATGACCGAGCCGATCAGGTCGTGCTGCGCGCCGACCAACTCGACGTCGCCGTTGGTGATCGCGACCGCCATGGCGTAGGTGCCGGCTTCTATGCGGTCCGCCACCACCGGATGGGTCGTGCCATGCAAACTGTCGACGCCCTGGATCTTGAGATGATCGGTGCCGAGCCCTTCGATCCTGGCGCCCATGCCGATCAGGCATTTGGCAAGGTCGGTGATCTCCGGCTCGCGCGCGGCGTTGATGAGATGCGTCTCGCCCCTGGCAAGAGCGGCCGCCATCAGCAGGTTCTCGGTCGCGCCGACCGAGACCTTGGGAAACGTCACCTCCGCGCCGGTCAGCCCCTTGGGCGCGCGCGCGACGATGTAGCCTTCCTGCAGATCGATCTCGGCGCCCAGCTGCTGCAGGCCCTTGATGTGCAGGTCGACCGGCCGCGTGCCGATGGCGCAGCCGCCGGGCAGCGACACCCGCGCCTGGCCGTGGCGCGCCACCAGCGGGCCCAGCACCAGGATCGAGGCGCGCATCTTGCGTACCAGGTCATAGGGCGCGGTGGTGTCGGTGATTTTGCTGCCGCAGACCGTAACCGAGCGCTCCTTGCCGCTGAGCCTGGTTGTCACCTCGACGCCATGCTGTGCCAGCAGGTTGGTCATGGTGGTGATGTCGGCGAGATCCGGAATCCGGTCGAAGCGGATCTCCTTGTCGGTCAGCAGAGCCGTGCACATCAGCGGCAGCGCAGCGTTCTTGGCGCCGCTGATGCGGATCTCGCCCTTCAGGGTCTTGCCGCCGCGAATTCGAATGCGATCCATGGATGATCCTCAGAGACGCGGCAGGGTGACGCCGGTCTGCTTCATGTATTTGCCCGCGCGATCGCGGTACGAGGTCTCGCACGCGCCCTCGCCTTTCAGGAACAGGAACTGGCACGCGCCCTCGTTGGCGTAGATCTTGGCGGGCAAAGGTGTCGTATTTGAGAATTCCAGCGTGACGTGGCCCTCCCACTCTGGCTCCAGCGGGGTCACGTTCACGATGATGCCGCAGCGCGCGTAGGTCGACTTGCCGAGGCAGATCACCAGCACGTCGCGCGGCACCCGGAAATACTCGACCGTGCGCGCCAGGGCGAAGGAATTGGGCGGGATCACGCAGACGTCGGTCTCGCGGTCGACGAAGCTGTCCTTGTCGAAGCCCTTGGGGTCGACGATCGCGCTGTTGACGTTGGTGAAGATCTTGAACTCGCGCGAGACCCGGGCGTCGTAGCCATAGGAGGAGACGCCGTAGGAGATCACGCCCTCGCGTTTCTGCGATTCGATGAATGGCTCGATCATGCCGTGCTTCAACGACATCTCTCGGATCCAGGTATCCGGCATGATGCCCATAGATTCAATCCTTTAGGGTGAGCATTTGAGGTTTTGGCACAGCTTTGAGGTGCGCCCGCTAACGCTTTGTACCGGAAGGCTTTGGGCGGCTCAAGGTCGGCGTGGCTCAGCCGCCGTGTCGGCCCGGCGCGGGCTCCCGCCGGGCTCGCGCCTGGGCTTTGCGGCGCTTCAGGTTGTCGCGCAGGGCCGCGGCAAGGCGGTCCTGCCCGGGCTTTTGCGCCGGCTTGGACGGTGCACTGGAATGCTTGGATGACTCTGGCTTATCGGACGACATTGCGGCCCTCTGGCGAAGCTGCCCGCCGAGTTAGCCGACGCCGGTCCCTAGGTCAATTCCGCTCAGGCGGCGGAGCGGCGCGCCGCCTCCCGTGCGTCCATCAGGCGCCGAAAGGCGCGGATATCCTGGCGGTGGCGCCGCCGGCTCCGGAAATGCTGCCACCAGCCGCGCATGACGATGATCATGATCCCTTCTCCTCGGCTCGAATCGGAGCCCGATGCCTCCGGCTTCCTGGAGCGCTGGTTACCGGCGAGGGATGATCGGACGATGGCCGAACTGTGGAAAATTGATGAAAGCGACGGAAAGTCCGGGTTTTTCCAGGCCTTGCCTTGGCTGGCCCAAAGTGGCATTGTCCGCGCCGTTTTCCGGGTGGGCTCCCTGCCCGCCCCATCTGGCGCTGCCGTAGCTCAGTGGTAGAGCACGTCCTTGGTAAGGACGGGGTCGGAAGTTCAATCCTTCTCGGCAGCACCATCTTCCCTTGGCGGCCTGCCGAGACCTACGAACTCTCTGTCGCGACGCGTGCGACCGCTCAGGAGGCGGCGGTGCTGCCGGCGGACAGGAGCTCCCGCAGTCTCTTCTCGACGTCCGCCAGGTCATAAGGCTTGAAGACAATCCACCTCGGCTGGCTGAGATGGCCTGCCGCGCTCACCACGTTCGACACGCCGGACGTCAACAGCACGGCCACGTGGGGACGATTCTGCCGGATCCATCGGCGCAGGCTGAATCCGTCGACGTCCCCCGGCATTTGAATATCGGAGAACACGCCGCTGATGGTTTCGTCTGCAACAAGCGCCTCGATCGCCTGCGCACCGTCCGATGCTTCCACGACGTGGAACCCCAACTTCGCCAAATACTCCGCGGTGTTGATGCGCACCAATGGTTCGTCATCGACGACGAGAATCGAAAGCGCTCTCCGGGTTTCCTGGTCGGCAGCCATCCGTACATCCTTTTGCACGGCATAACCACCATATCGGGCTGATGGTTCCTGGACCCAACCCCCAATTATCTAGACTTTTATGGGATCGCGCTCGACCTCGACATCGGCCAACTGGCCGTCGGCGCGCTGCGGCGATCTGCCGACGGCATCATCGCAGGTCTCTGTTGCGACGATTTGCATCGCCGCTACGGCATGCTTGCGAACACGGTCGGCCCGCTGATCGAGGAACCTGTGCTGCTGCAAAACATGATGAACCGGCCAGCCCTCTTTGCGTCTCCCCGCTGTTGCTTCTGCGTCTCATGGTTGACGCTATGAGTCTTGGCAGCAAGTTGACCTTGGCGAAAGCAGCCGTCGATGTGTATCATTGTGGTTCAACTCGCGCGGCAACAGCGCGAGGAAGCCGTGTCGCCATCTCGTCACGAAGGCGACGACTGGGAAGGGCCAGAGCGCGGGGATGGGTTTTCCTGTGGAGGTGCGCATGAGCGCCGGCCTGATCACCATTGCCTATGGCCCGCACAAATACATGCGGATGGCAGAAGCGCTCGCGCTGTCCTACCGCCGCTATCATCCGAAGCTGCCGTTCTGCGTGGTGACCGATGAAGCCAATGCCGAGCGGTTGGCGGATTACTACGATATCGTGCGCATCATCGACCCGTCCTATGGCAAGGGCGTGGCGCAGAAATTGTGCGTCGACCGGTACTCGCCATTCGACGAGACCCTGTTCGTCGATTCCGACTGCGTGTTCTATCATGACCCGGCCTTGACCTGGGCTGCGTACGCCACCGATGACTTCGTCATCAAGGGCTGGCGCTATCTCAGCCGCCAGGACGAGCATGTGAATGTCGGGAATCTCGGGCTGCTGCTGGAGCAGACCGGCCTCGAGAAGATGGGCAGCTTCAACAGCGGGCTGTTCTATTTCCGCAATACGGAGCGCGCGCAGCGACTGTTCGACACCGCCCGTGCGATCTACGAGCGCCGTGCCGATCTTGCTTTCAAGCCCTTCAAGAACGCGCCGGTCGCGCACGAGCCGGTGCTGGCGATCGCGATGGAGATGTGCGGCATCGGCTTCAGCCCGTGGGATCCGCAGACCGGCATGGAGACCTGGATCAGCATGCGCAACATGCAGTCGGTCAATGTGCTGCACGGCAACAGCAAGGTCACCAAGCACGGCAAGACCGTCGAGCCGGCGCTGATCCACTACAATGTCGACGGCCAGATCAGCCTCGCCTACCTGCGCGACATTTTCCGCCTGCTCTACGAGAACAAGCCGTTCGGACAATGGCGCGCTCACATTGCCGCTCTGTCGCTGCGCCTCTGGTACCTTGCCCAGAAGTATGGCCGCAGGCTGAGCAGCGGAATCCGGAAGCGCGTCCCGGTCTCGGGACTGCGCGTCGCGCGCTGACGCTCAGCGGAATCGGCGCGGGGACAGCTGCTCCTGCAGGATGCCCGCGCGCACCAAATCGGCCGGGATCTCCCCGCCGGCGAGCAGCGCCGCCGCCATCCGCGACAGCGCCGGCGATGTCTGGATGCCATAGCCGCCCTGCCCCGCCAACCAGAAGAAGCCGTCTGCGGCAGGATCGAAGCCGACAACCGGCAGGCCATCGGGCGCAAAGGTGCGCAAGCCGCCCCAGGTACGTTCGAGCCGCTGCACCTGCATGTCCACCATTTCCTCGAGGCCGACCACCGCTTCTGCCAGGCGCATATCGTCGGCCCAGGCATCGTGCGGCTCGACGGGATCTTCGTCAGCAGGCGACAACATCAGCTTTCCGCCCGTCGGCTTGGCATAGAAGCTGACATCGACCGGCGAGATCTCCGGCCAGTCGGCAACACCCGGCGGTCCCGCCAGGATCGCCGCGCTGCGCCGCTTGGGCTGCAGGCCGACAGGCGCCACGCCACAGCTGGCCGCGACCTGATCGCTCCACGCGCCCGCCGCGACCACAATCGTCGGCGCCTCGAATGTGCCTCCCCCAGTCTCCAGGCGCCAGACGTTGCCCGTGCGTGTGCCGCGGCGGACAACTGCATCGGTCACGACGTCGCCCTTGGCGCGGCGCAGCACCCGCAGTCTTCCGGCATGCAAGGCATCCACATCGATATCCTGCGCCTGCTCGTCCCACAGGATCGCGATCGCGTCGTCGAGCTTGACCACCGGCAGCTTCGAGCGGGCGAAGGCGGAATCGGTCTCGGCAAAACCGTTGCGCTTGGCGTCCGCAATCAGCCGCTCGTCGCCCTCGTAGCCAAGCATCAGGACACCGCGCGGCGAGAGCAAGGGTACGTCGGCAAAACCGTCGGGCGGCGATGAGAAGAATCCGTAGCTCGCGCAAGTCAGCGCGCGCACGAGCGCGACACCCTCGCACGGCTCATACATGGCGGCGGAGCGGCCGGTCGCGTGATAACCCGGCTGGCCTTCCATCTCCAGCAGAAGGACCTGCGCGCCGGCCGAGGCGATCTCGGCCGCGGCCGAAGCGCCCGCGATGCCCCCGCCGATTACGATCACGTCCGCCGTCCTCATGCCCGCTCCGGAAATGCCGCCGCGCCAGCCCTTCTATATCCGGGGTCCCTGTCCTACCTCAATAGTACGTGCGGCAGGCCGTCGCCTTGCTTCGGCCCTCAAGACAACATATCTCAAGGCGATGCTGAGAGAGCCCCTGCCGCAATACGCCACGGACGACCAGATCGAAACTCTGGTCGCGAGCTTCTATGCCCGCATCCGGAAGGATGACGTGCTGGGTCCCATATTCCTCGGCGCCATCGGCGAGGATTGGACGGCGCACCTCAAGACCATGTGCGATTTCTGGTCGTCGGTGATGAACACCACCGGCCGCTACAAGGGCAAGCCGATCCCGGCGCACGTCAAGCTGGCCGGGATCGAGCCGCGCCACTTCGAGCACTGGCTGCGCCTGTTCTCGGAAACCGCGCACGACCTGTTCGGGGCGGAGCTCGCGGATATGTTCGTGCAGCGCGCGGAACGGATCGCGGAGAGCCTCAAGCTCGGCTTCGCGTTCCACGCCGAGCGGCCGGAGGTCTGGGGCGGGCTGCCTAGGACCGTCCGGACGCCGCCTCCACTCCTTCCAGGAATTGACGAACCTTCGCGCTGACCGCGCTGCGCGGCGCCGGACGGCGGTGCCGGCATTCGGGGTGGCGTTCCACGAAATGGCGCAGGACCAGCTTCAGCGTCAAAGCATGCCTGCGATCGCCCGCCCGCCCGGCCGCCGTGATGTCATCGAGGATGATGCGCTTGACGCGCAAGGCTCCGTCAGGTCCCTCAATCAGATAGCTGCCGAGCTCGGCCGCCACGATCATCGGCAGGTGCTCGTGCTCGGCGATGGCGGCGATCTCGTCCTCAGTCAGGTCGCACAACGCGACGCAATCATCGAAGGTCAGCATCTGTCCCCTCCCAGCGTCGGCTCATTCTGAGCTCATTGCGGGACATCATACGCGCGGCGGCAAGGCGGGGCTACACCTTCCCGCGCTGCCGGTGGATGATAAATGCCGCGACCATGGCGAGGATGGACCCGAAACCGGCCAAGGCCATGTCCTTCTGCGCATCCCACACATCGCCCTGGGTCCCGAGATACGCTATCCCCAGCTCGCCGCCCACCATCTCCGCCGCCGCCCATTCGATGATCTCGTAGAGGGCGGAGAACGCCAGCGTGATGGTGATCGGGATAGTGTAAGTCAGCCGGCCCGTCAGCATCTGGGCGCGGACATACGCCTCGCGCATCGGATAGGACAGCAGCAGGCCATAGAAGAAGTGCTCCAGCCGGTCGAAGTGATTGCGCGAGAAGCCGAACAGCTCGGTGACGGTAACGCCGATCAGCGCTTCGGCCCATCTGTCGTACGGCACTTCGGAGTAGGTATAGTGCGCGCCGATCTCGTGCACGCAGAGGAAGATGAGGATCAGTGTCGTGGACGTCTTCGACAGCTCGAGCGACTTGCGCCACCACAGGAAGGCGAGCGCGAAGGCGACCACCAGCAGGTTCTCCAGCATCCAGTCGTGCCGGTAGAGCGGATCGATCGCCAGCAATACCCAGATGACGGCGAAGATGGCGGCAAGCAGATCGGTGTAGGCGCGGTTGGACAATCGCGCTGCGTGCGGGCTAGAGACAGTCACGCGGCACCGTCTCGCGCCAGTTCCGGCTTGCCACCCGCTTGCCGTTCTCGAACGCATCCAGCCTGCCGGTGAGGATCAGCTCGGACTTGGTGGAGGTCATGACCGTTTCGGTCTCGATCCGGATGTCCCAGCCGTCGCGCTTCTGGTCATAGCTCTGCACGATGCGATAGTGCGCGCTGAGCGGATCCTCGGGATGGATCGTGAGCTCCCGGCGCATCGCATGGTTCACCACCGTGTCGATCTCATCGAAGCGCAGGATGCCTTCGCCGAACACGCCGCCCTCGCCATCGGTGACATACGTCATGGCGCCGGTCAGCAGGTCATGATGGACCTCGCGCTTGATGTAGCCGTCCGCCACCTTGCTGACGGGCGTGCGCGGCGCGGACTCCGGAGCGGCGAACGGATTGGCGCCGTCCAGGCTCTGCCTGCTCCGCACCGGCAGCGCGATCCGCGTGTCCGCCGCATGAACCGTCAGCGAGACTCGTTCCGGCGTCGGCCAGATCAACGGCCAATAGGCAGTGGAGATCGAGAGACGCATGCGATGGCCAGCCGGGAACCGATGGCCCAGCGCGTTGAGCACGATGCGCGCGCGATAGCGCTTGCCGGGCGCGAGCTGCTGCGGCTTGTCGTGCCCGGCGAGGTGATTGAGGTTGAACACCGCATAGCTCGCGCGTTGGGCGGCGCCATCGGGAAACACGTCGCTCAGCCGCGCGCAGACTTGCGCAACCGGGCGGTCGACCGAGAACTCCAACTCCAGCACCGGGAACCCCAGCAGTTCAATGTCCTTGTCGAGCGGCGCGGACTCGAACACCAGAGATCCGGCATCGTCCAAGCGCTGGTCGGTCGGCATTTCACCCGGGCAGCCGGCTCCCATCCATTCGCCGCAGCCGATGCCCACCGTCTGAGGCGAGCAGATCGATAGACCGACAGCAGGTTGCGGCGTAGACGACAGCACACCGCTGCCAAGAAACCAGGACTGCATCATCACGTTCGGGCTCGGCCAATTCTGGTCGCCGACCCAGCGCCCATCGCGATAGCTGGCAGTGGTCGCAGGCCGGGCGCTGTCCTCGAGCCAGGACCACAGCATGGGCCCATCCATCGCGCCGTTCTCGCTGCCCTTGAGCCAGTGGTCCCACCACTTGACCGCTTCCTGCAGGAATCCGATGGCCGGTCCCGGCACGCCGTCATGTGGATAGATGTGGGCCCACGGCCCGATGATCGCGCGGCGCGGCACCGTCAGGTGCTCCAGCATGCGCGGGACAGCATTGGTGTAGGCGTCGGCCCATCCCCCGATCAGCATCACCGGACACCGGATTGCACTATAGTCTTCGCAGATCGAGCCGTGACGCCAGTAATCGTCGCGCGCCTGGTGCTTCATCCAGGTCGCCGGCCAGAACGGCATCTCGTTGAGCCGCTTCAGCCAGTTGTCGCGCCAGCCTTCGCCGAACAGCGCAGGGTCGGCGGGACGCGCCTGATAGGCGAGCATGATGTCGCCCCACCAGTGATTGTCGTTGAGCAGGCAACCGCCCATGTAGTGGATGTCGTCGCAATAGCGGTCGTCGGTCGAGCAGACCGACAGCACGGCCTTCAGGGGCTTCGGTTGCATCGCGGCGACCTGCAGGCAGTTGAAGCCGCCCCACGACTTGCCCATCATGCCGACCTTGCCGTCGCACCAGGGCTGGCGCGCGATAAAGTCGATCACCTCCACCGCATCGTCGAGCTCCAGCTGC
>DATFDU010000107.1:0-3538 GCA_035251915.1 Dongiaceae bacterium
GCCATCGGCGTAACAGCCTCCGTACGGAACGGTCGCCTCTCCGTCGTTTCCGATACGCCGGGTTCGGCGATGACCTATACCGCCACCCTGTCGACCGATGTGGGCGCCGCTACGGCGAATCCGACCACGGCGACGGTCGTCGCCAACATTCCGGCCGGCCCGCTGCCGCAGATCGACACCGTGCAGCTGAGCGGCCCGGTCGGCCGCAAGGGCGACGTCTACGAAGTGACGGTGAACGGCCGGACCGTGCGCTACACCACGACGGGCACCGAAGCCGACATGGATGCCATCGCGATCAGCCTGACGGCGCTGGTCAATGCCCAGGTTCCGCCCTTCCCCGCTTCGGCGGTGCCGGGCCCGACCGGCAGCGGCCAGCTGATCCTGACCGCTGGCACCATCGGCATCGAGCTGGAGACCGAGGCGCAGGTTCAGCAGCCGCCGGCGGTGCCTGATCCGACGCCGACTCAATACAATGTGCACCAGGAGGCGACGGATTCGACCCTGGCCTGGCAGCGCGCGTCGATCGTGATCGCCGACAAGCTGTCGGTGAAATACACCTTCAGCGCCAACGAGGTGGCGTTCCAAAAGCTGACTCTGGCGCTGCGCTACGCCCAGTCCGCGGTGCAGGACCCCGACACTTACGCCGAGAAGATGACCATCGCCAAGCAGCTGGCGACAGAGTCGCTCGCCGGGGTGCGCGCCTTGCAGAGCGACAACACGGTCAACGACGCCCTGTTCTCCGCCACCACCTTGTCGCATCAGACCACCATCAACGCCAACGTCTCCGACAGCGACAAGATCGAGGCCATCGACCCCAACGAAGTGGCCGCGAAATTGCAAGCGGTCGAACTGCAGTTGCAAGCGAGCTTCGGCGCCTATGCGCAGATCTCGCGGCTGTCGCTGGTCAATTTCATCGCCTGACAGGACGAGCATGAGCACGGTTCAATTCGACCCCAAGATCACGCCCGACTTCCAGCTCGACTGGCGCCGCCCGTCGAGCCAGGGCACGGACCCGTTCTCGGACCTGCTGAAGCGGCACGTCGACGCCGATCAGCGTCCCCGCGCGCCGGAGAAGCGCGAGGAGCCTGCCGATCCGGCGTCGGGCCGCCCGCCGCGCGTCGTCATTGCCCACGCCAAGACTCTGCGCGGCGAGGCGAAGCGGGTCGAGGAAGCCGATCGCTGCTTGCCTGGCCAGAGCGCCGAAGCCACCGCCAAGCCCTGCGCGATAGGGGAAGAAACCGTCTCGCTCGAGGATGGCGCAGGCGCTGACGCGAGCCAGCCCGAGAGGGCCGAGGTCCCGAGCGAGACCGACGCTACCGCCGAACAGCCGGCGCCGATCGCCGAGGGCGAAACCGCCGGACTCGAGGCCGCCGTCGTTGTTTCCGTGCAGGCCGCGAACGAACCCGATGCCGATGGCGAAGCCATCGTGACGGCAATGTCCATCGTCGAGCTGGCGGAAGACGGCATCCTGCCGGAGCAGTCGGAGCAGACGGACCAGGTGTCGGCGGAGACGCCATCCAACGGCACCGAGACAGATTCCGACACAACAGCCGAACAACAGGCCGCTGCTGCGATGGCCGAAGCCGGCCTGATCGAAGCCGCTGCGGCGCTGACGACGGGTCAGGCGACGCCCGCCGCCGCAGCCCCGGCCGCAGCGGTCGCCCAAACGCCCACTCTGCCGACTGCTCCGGGCAAGCCGGAACATCCGCTTCTGCAAATGGTGCAGACGCCCATGCCGTCCATCGGGCCGGTCCCGGCGGCACAGGCGCGGCCGGAGCATTCTTCGATGGACATCAAGCTGCGCACCAGCTCACCCCCGCGCGCAACACCCGCGACTCCGGCGTCACCGGCAACCGGCACGCCGGCGCAAGCGGCGCAGCCCTATGCGACGACGCTGCTCCAGCCCGGCACTGGCGGTGAGTTCGCCAGCACGGGTGAGCCATTCGACCAGGCGTGGTCCGAGGGCGACAGCGGCCCGGGCTGGGCCCTGCACCTGGCCCAGGGCGCGGCCAGCAAGCGCCCGGACTTCGTCGCGCAGCTCCGCCAGCACCTGCAGAATTTGCCGGCCCATGAGCAGGTTGCCGTCCACCTTCAGCGCGCCGTGCGCGAAGGGACCAACAAGTTCTCGATCCAGCTCTCCCCGGCCGAGCTCGGCAGCATCCACGTGAAGCTCGAAATCGATGAGGAAAAGCGGGTCACGGCGGCCGTCACCGTGGAGCGCCCCAGCACGCTCGAGCTGCTGCAGCGCGACACCAAGGGGTTGGAACGCGCCTTGCATAATGCCGGTCTGAACATGGAGGGCGGCGACCTGTCCTTCAGCCTGGGTCGTGGCGATCAGGAATTCGCCCAGGATCTGCGCCAGTCGGGAGCTTCGGCCGCCGGCGGGTCGATCCTGGATGCGGAGTCCGACGGCGACCAGCCGGTCGTGCCGGTTGCCCAGGTGATGGATACCGCCGCCGGAGTCGTGAATCTGCAGGTCTGATGAAGGCCGGGAGCTAGGACGATGAATATACCAGGTATCCAGGATCTGTTGGCGCAGTCGAGCGCCAGCCAGCAGAGCGCCAGTTCCAGCACGGCGTCGAAGACCGGCGCGGCGATCGACAGCCTCAACGACACCTACAACAACTTCCTGCTGCTGCTGACCAAGCAGCTGCAGAACCAGGATCCGCTCAACCCGATGGATACCGCCCAGTTCACCCAGCAGCTGGTCGGCTTCAGCCAGGTCGAGCAGCAGATCGCCTCCAACAAAAGCCTGGAGCGTCTGATCAGCCTGCAATCCTCCACCAACGCCTTCAACGCGGTGAGCTTCCTTGGCAACGAGGTGGCGGTGGACAGCGACCAGATCAGCCTCAAGGACGGCAAGGCCAAGTTCCAGTACGAGATCGAGCACAGCGCCGGCCAGGCCGTCCTGTCGGTCTATGATTCGCGCGGCCAGATCGTGCTGGTCCAGGAAGCCAACAAGGGCGTCGGCAGCTACAACGTGGACTGGAACGGCAAGGACGCCTTCGGAAACCAGCTGCCCGACGGGCAGTATCGGGTTGCGGTGTCCTACAACGACCAATCGGGCAAGACGTATTCGTCGAAGATCACCAGCTTCGGCGTGGTGGACTCGACCGAAATCACCGACGGCGAGGTGAAGCTGTTCGTCGGGCCGGTGGGTTTCCCGATCGACAAGGTCCTCAAGGTCACCAAGCCGACGCCGGCCGAAAGCAGCGATACTTGAGAATACTTCGGCATTTGCCGCGAATACTGGATAGCTAAAATTTTATCGAAAAACCGCGGCAATCCTGAACTCTGCTGTTGTCCTGATTTAGCGATTCCTTAAGTCGTAGGGCATACGCTCGGAAGACATCGGATTGCACCCGAGGAAGGAGTCGATGGACGCCGAGCTCGAAGGCAACAGAAGCGTGGTGGTCCTCGGAATTGACGGGCGCCGCTTGCGCCTCGAAGACTTGCCTCCCCCCGGCACCAGGCGCTGGGTCATCCGCCGCAAGGCGGAGGTGGTCGCTGGCGTGCGCGCCGGCCTGATCAGCCTTGA